>NZ_JANION010000121.1:0-5659 GCF_024610815.1 Mixta sp. | reverse complement strand
AACCTAACTTATTCTCCGCATTGTGATCCTAATCACCTATTAGTGGTATCGCGGTACTTTTAACTTATTTTCATGATGGTAGAGTGTGCCGCGAAAACGGGGTATCCCCAGGACACTATTTGTTTACCGGCGGTGAATAACTGCGCTCGCATAGCCGAACGCCGACGGTTTTTTATATTCATTCGTTACTCATGGAGATGGTAATGGCCTCACAGCAAACCGCAATCCAGACCGGACAGGCGACAACACACGCCAGCAGCTGGCGCAAAACCGATACCATGTGGATGTTGGGACTTTACGGTACGGCGATTGGCGCCGGCGTACTCTTTTTGCCGATCAATGCCGGCATCGGCGGACTGGTGCCGCTGATTATTATGGCGCTGCTGGCTTTCCCGATGACTTACTACGCGCACCGCGGCCTCTGCCGTTTCGTGCTGTCGGGCAGCAAGCCAGGCGAAGATATCACTGAAGTGGTAGAAGAGCATTTCGGCATCGGCGCCGGCAAGGTGATTACGCTGCTCTACTTTTTCGCCATTTACCCTATTCTGCTGGTTTACAGCGTAGCGATTACCAATACGGTAGAGAGCTTTCTGACCCACCAGCTGCACATTCAGGCGCCGCCGCGCGCGCTGCTGTCGCTGCTGTTGATCGTCGGTTTGATGATGATTATCCGCTTCGGGAAAGAGGTGATTGTAAAAACCATGAGCCTGCTGGTTTTTCCGTTTGTCGGCGTGCTGATGCTGCTGGCGTTCTGGCTGATCCCGAACTGGAGCACGGCGATTTTCCAGGAGGCTTCTTTTAGCGGCAACGGCGGCAACCTGCCGATGACGCTGTGGCTGGCGCTGCCGGTGATGGTATTCTCTTTTAACCACTCGCCGATTATTTCCGCCTTTGCCTTAGCGAAGCGCGAGGAGTATGGCGAAGAGGCTGAACGCAAATGTTCACGCATTCTGGCGCTGAGCCATGTGATGATGGTGCTGACGGTAATGTTTTTCGTCTTCAGCTGCGTGCTGTCTCTTTCGCCGGCGCATCTGGCGGAAGCGAAAGCGCAGAATATCTCCATCCTCTCCTATCTCGCCAACCACTTTAATACGCCGATGATGGCGTGGCTGGCGCCGATTGTGGCGATGGTAGCGATCACCAAATCGTTCCTTGGTCACTATCTGGGCGCGCGTGAAGGCTTTAACGGGTTGATCATCAAGTCGTTGCGCAGCCGTGGCAAAAGCATCAGCGAGAATAAGCTGAACCGTCTGACCGCGCTGTTTATGCTGGTGACCACCTGGCTGGTGGCGACCTGGAACCCAAGCATTCTTGGTATGATCGAGACGCTGGGCGGTCCGATTATCGCGGTGCTGCTGTTCCTGATGCCGATGTACGCCATCAATAAAGTGCCGGCGATGCGTCGCTACAGCGGCGCCCTGAGCAACATTTTCGTGGTGGTTATCGGAACGATTTCTATCTCCGCTATCATCTGGTCGCTGGTGGGATAAGCTGCGGCGTCAGAAGTAAAAAGGTCGGCATTGCCAGCCTTTTTGCTTTTTGGCAGTTGGGGTTGCGGGATTGGGTATGTGAGGGAGAAGGCGCCTGCGTGATCAAGCGGCTGAGGGAACAGGCGCCTGCGTGATCAGGTGGCCGAGGGAGCTGGCGTCTGCGTAGTCAGGTGGCCGAAGGAGCTGGCGCCTGCGCAGGGAGGAGAGGCCGATCGTAAAGACGCAATCCGTCATCCCTGACAGCTCGGCCCGCGCCTTCCCTGGCGCGGGACGCTTTATTCCCCGACCTCTCCTCCCCGCGCCTTGCGTTCAGGCGTCGTTTGTCAGAATGCCCGGTCAGGCTTGTTGCTGATAAATTTCAATGAAGCCTGCGGTAAGAATGGCAAATAACAACTGGTGATAATGCCGGAGAAGGTAAAGCTCTGATCGGGCTGAACGGTAAATGATCGCTGGTTATAAGTTCTGAAAGGGTAAAACCCTGGTCGGGCTGAACGGCAAATGGCCGCTGGCTATAACCCTGAAAAGTTAAAACCCCGGCCGGGCTGAACGGCAAACTGCGTTTGTGTCAGGCGCGATAAAAAAGGTCGGCAGCGCCGACCTTTTTTGCCTGGCTGTTGTTACGAGAACCACTTCCCGAACCAGCCGTTGAACTTCATCATCACGAAATCGACGATGCGGCTAAAGAAGCCGCCTTCCTGCACCGGCTCCAGCACCACCAGCGGCCGTTGCGCAACGGTTTTGCCATTCAACTGAAAATCGATGGTGCCCACCGGCTGATACTTTTTCAGCGGCGCCTGCAGCTGCGGCGCGCTCAGGGTGAAGCTCGCCTTCAGGTTTTTCATCTGCCCTTTCGGGATCGTCAGCGCGACATCTTTCTCCACGCCCAGATTCACTTCTTTGCTGTCGCCAAACCAGACGCGCTGCTGCGTAAAGGGCGCATTAGCCTTGATGGGTATCACCGTTTCAAAAAAGCGAAAGCCCCAGGTCAGCAGCTTTTCGCTCTCGCGGAAGCGAATCGCATCCGTTTTTGCGCCCATCACCACGGAAATCAGGCGCATATCGCCTTCGGTGGCGGAAGCCACCAGGTTATTGCCGGCACCCGCCGTATGGCCGGTCTTAATGCCGTCGACGTTAAGATTGCTGCTCCACAGCAGGCGGTTGCGGTTGCGCTGGGTAATATTATTGAAGGTGAACGACTTCTCTTTATTCAGGGCGTATTCTTCCGGCACGTCGCGGATCAGCGCCTGGCCGATCAGCGCCATATCGCGCGCGGTGCTGTACTGCCCTTCCGCATCCAGGCCGTGCACAGTTTTGAAGTGGGTGTTTTTCAGGCCCAGCGCGCGGACATAATTGTTCATCAGCCCGACAAAGGCATCCTGACTGCCCGCCACGTAATCGGCCAGCGCGATGCTGGCGTCGTTACCCGACTGAATCACTATGCCTTTATTCAGCTCCGATACCGGAATGCGGTCGCCGGGCTTGAGGAACATCAGCGATGAGCCTTTCAGAATTGGATTGCCGGTGGCCCAGGCGTCCTGCCCTACGGTTACCATATCGTCGCGGGTGATTTTGCCGCTTTTTAGCGCCTGGCCGATAACGTAGCTCGACATCATTTTCGTCAGACTGGCGGGATCGAGCCGATCGTCAGCGTTAGCTTCCGCCAGCACATCCCCGCTGGCGTAATCCATCAAAATCCAGGATTTCGCCTCAATCTGCGGCGCGGCGGGCGCCTGCTCGGCGTTAACAACAACAGGAAGCAGCATCAGCGTGCCGCTTATCGCCAGCGTACAAAGGCCAGCGTGAAGGCGCATTTTTTTCATGATGGAATCGAATAACCTGTAGAAATATCATAAGTTTCATAAAGATATGAAACGCAGCATCCTACGCTAACCTGTCGGAGCAGCGATTAAAACCGCTGCTGCGTAAAGTTATTTAGAGTTTGGTAGAAAAATCTTATTCTGGCGTCCGATTCGCTATCTCTTAAATGCGCCTGATTCTGATTTTGCCTGAAATAGCTAAGACGATCACAAAACTCCGCTAACCTGAAGAAAATGGGTCTGAGGAGAATCATCGTGGATTTAGCGCTTTTCGATCTGGATAAAACGCTGATTTGTGCAGACAGCAACAGCCTGTGGATGCGCTGGCTGGTATCGCAGGGCTATGCGCCCGAAACGCTGATCGCTGAAGAAGAGGCGCTGATGGCGCAATATTGTCAGGGCGCGCTGTCGCTGGAAGCCTATATGAGCCGGACGCTGGCGCCGCTGAGCGGGATGGGCACCCTGACGGTCAACGGCTGGGTACGCCGCTTTATTCACCGCGATATTATGCCGCGCGTCTACCCCGCCGCACGCGAGCGTCTCGCCTGGCATCAGCAGCGCGGCGACACCATTATGCTGATCTCCGCCAGCGGCGAACATCTGATGGCGCCGATTGCGCAACGTCTCGGCGCGCACGGCGCGCTGGCGGTGGGCGTAGAGATTGTCGACGATCGCTACAGCGGCGCGCCGTGCGCGGTGATGGCGTGGCGGGCAGGCAAGGCGACGCGTCTCGCCGACTGGCGCGCGCTGCAACAGGAAAACCGCTTCCAGCAGACGTGGGCCTACAGCGATTCCATCACCGATCTGCCGCTGTTGGCGTTGGCGGATCACGCCTGCGCCGTCAATCCCGACGCGCAGCTGCTGGATGAGGCGCGACAGCGCGGCTGGCAGGTCGCCCACTGGGAAAAATAGCGCGCGCGCCTGAACCCGGCGCCGGGGTTCAGGCGCGTTTTACGGTTGCAGGCCCACTTTCAGCAGTTTGCCGTCGCGTTCGTCGGTCAGCACGTAGAGATAGCCATCCGGCCCCTGACGCACGTCGCGAATGCGCTCGCCGCGATCCTGCAACAGTCGCTCCTCCTCTATGACCTTGTCGCCGTTCAGGCTAAGGCGAATCAGATTTTTTTCCTTCAGCGCGCCGATAAACAGCGAATTTTTCCACGGCTGGAAGCGGGCGCTGTTGTAAAACGTCATGCCGCTGATCGCCGGTGAGTTTTTCCACCAGTAGATGGGCTGCTCGGTGCCCGGCGCTTCGCCGCCTTTGGACTGCGGCACTTTCTCGCCGCTGTAGTCGATGCCCCAGGTGGCGATCGGCCAGCCATAGTTTTTGCCCTTTTCGGGAATATTCACCTCATCGCCGCCGCGCGGACCATGCTCGCTTTCCCACATTTGCTGCGTCCAGGGATTCAGCGCCAGCCCCTGCGGATTGCGCAGGCCATACGCCCAAATTTCCGGGCGCGCATTGTTGCGGCCGACAAAAGGATTATCTTCCGGCACCGAGCCATCCGCTTTCAGGCGCACCAGCTTGCCTTGCAGCTTATCGAGATCCTGCGCAGTCTCGCTCTGGAAATTATCGCCAAAGGCGATCCAGAGATACCCTTCGCGGTCAAAGGCGAGACGGGTGCCGAGATTCGCGCCGCTGGAAAGCTTCGGCTGCTGGCGCAGCGCCACATTGAAATTCGTCAGCTGGCGATTGTCTTCGCTCAGTTTGCCGTAGCCGACCACCGCGCCGACGCGTCCGTTATCATCCGCTTCGGTATAGCTGATCCAGACGCGACGGCTTTGGGCGAAATCGGGCGCCAGCGCCACATCCAGCAGGCCGCCCTGCCGCTGGCTCCAGACCTCCGGCACGCCGCTGATGGGCGGCGACAATCCTTTTTCCGGCTGCCACAACCGCAGCGCGCCTGCGCGTTCAGCGATCAATAAACTGCGATTGTCCGGCAGAAAGGCCAGCGACCAGGGGTGATCGAGTTTGTCCTGTAACTGCTGCACCGTAACCTGCGCAGCCAGCAACGGCGTTGAAAACAGTAAGGCTCCGCTTAACGCCAGTGAAATCAATCGACGAGACATAACGCGCTCCTTGTGGGATTAGTCCAGGTTAACTGTAGCAGCAATGCGCAGGCTCGCCGCTTCCCTCCAGCGCAGCAGCCGAAGCTGGCGCTGCATCCTTTTCCATAGTGCCAGGAAGAAGGCTCTCCAGCTTTGCTCTGACTTTTCACTCCCAGCTGCATCCAGCCTTTCAGACTTCTTTTGTGAGTTTTTTCACGCTTTTCACTTTAAAGACGCCAGAAACTTGTCTGAAAGTGAAAGCAAACTAATATTTTATAAGGCGTTAATATTTACATTTCCCTGGTG
>NZ_JANION010000120.1:0-10662 GCF_024610815.1 Mixta sp. | reverse complement strand
CACCTGTCGCAAAGCTTCGCCATCTGGGGTCCCTACAGGCATCTTATCGAAGAGATGATTATCCATATGCAGCGCGGCGAAGGCGAGCCGTTCAGGCGTTTATCGCTGGATAGTGCGCTCAGAATGCAAATAATGAATGATGCTTCAAAGGAAAACAGTACGCGACTGTTGCTAAAAGATATGCTTGATAAGCATATTGATTGCAAAAATAAATTTTATCCTGCTGCTAAAGGAAAGGAACTAACTGTCGCTATCCTGGCAGGAAAACTTCCTAAATTTGACAGAATTCAGGATAATATTAACGGTATGGGTATCACCGTGCATGATACATGGGCGACGCATATCACCTTAAAAAGCCTTATTATCGACAACAACTGCTATCGGGCGCAGGTGTACTATAAAGTGCAAGACCATTTTGGTCTGGACAGTAATGATATTCTAAAATCCAAATTCAACCTGTTTCGGTTTTTCCGCATCTGGTTTGTGCTGCAGCGATACCATCGCTTTGGCTTTAAACCTTTTATCACCGAGATGAAAACGACGATAGAGATCAGCGGAGAATGTAATGAAAATAGTAGGTAAAAAAATCCGTTGGGCAATATTAACTATTGTCATCGCATCGCTGTGCCTTTTTCTCTGGCTTAACCTACGTCCAATTAAAGTCATTGCGGTCCATAAATTTCATGATTACCAGGGGTTTAGTGCAGTTCTGGTAAACCACTTTCCTTTGACTGCCAGAGGAAAAATAGAGTGGTGGAAAAAAAATAAGAAAATGCTTAAAAGTCGCTATGGCATCCCTGATCCCGCACCCTATGGTAGCTATACCATTACTTTCTGGCTGTTCGGCGATGGTTATAGGGCACGTGATAAATATGACAGACTGTGCTTTACCGATATGAAAAACCAACAAAACTGCGTAGAGAAAAACAAAGTCTTCACAGTTTCATATAGTGAAAAAAGCGGACTCTATTTCCTTGCTAATAATGGTTATTACCGAGTTAAAGATAATGGAGGAATAATAAAACTCCCAACCAATTAATCGACAGACTGTAAATTTTACCGAAACAGGCAGACGGACAATAAAAACCTACAGCCATCATCAATACATTAATCAGGAAAAAAAGAAATCTATGGAAAGCACATTTCTCAAAATAGAAGGGATAACCGGCGAGTCGCAGGATGCGGCTCATCAGGGGTGGATCGATGTAACAAGCTACACATGGGGCGTCTGGAGAAACGGTGATGCCGCCGGGCCTGGCGCATCCCGTTATAGAAATCTGTCGGTTCAGTGCGCTATAGACAAGGCTACCGCGGCGGTACTCCTGTTCGCATCTAACGGCAACCGGATAAAAGCAATGTATCTTTCATTATGTAAGGCGGGTAACGGCATGATTGAATCCTGTCGGATAACGCTGGAAAACGTCACTGTCACTGATGTGAATCTGGATGATGTCGCTGAGGCCGCGTATGAGTTCCAGGCGGACAAAGTGAAATTCCAGTACTGGGAACAGGCCGCATCCGGGATTAAAGGCGCGGAAAGCCGCATGGGCTGGGATATCAAAAACTCCACTTCCTGCTTTTAGCCGGTGCGGGAGCTGCCTGCACGACGATGCTAAAGAGGCAAAACAGAAACCCTACCCCCCTCTTTCACCGCTCTGAAGCAATAACAGGCGGCGACAGACGAAAAAAAGGCCGCCCAGGGGCAGCCTTTTCGAGTCACAACAGATTAATTGTTGCGGATGTAGTCATCCATTTCGGTTTTCAGGTTATCGGACTTGGTGCCGAAGATAGCCTGTACGCCGGAGCCTGCCACGACCACACCGGCAGCGCCCAGTTTCTTCAGGCCAGCCTGGTCGACTTTGGATACGTCGGCCACGCTAACGCGCAGACGGGTAATGCAGGCGTCCAGGTTAGTGATGTTCTCTTTACCACCAAACGCGGTTACCAGGTTCGCTGCCATTTCGTTAGAGGAACCGGTAGTCTGCTCGCTGGTCGCGTCTTCACGGCCAGGCGTTTTCAGATCCAGTTTAGCAATCAGCACGCGGAAGATGGTGTAGTAAATCAGGCCGTAGATGATACCGATAATCGGGAACAGCCAGATTTTGCTGCTGTTGCCGCTCAGCACGATAAAGTCGATCAGACCGTGCGAGAAGCTGGTGCCGTCACGCATGCCGAGCAGGATACAAATCGGGAAAGCCAGGCCTGCCAGAATCGCATGGATAGCGTACAGGATCGGCGCCACGAACATAAAGGAGAACTCGATCGGCTCGGTGATGCCGGTCAGGAACGAAGTCAGCGCGGCGGAGATCATGATGCCGCCCACTTTTGCACGGTTTTCCGGTTTCGCGGAGTGCCAGATAGCGATCGCAGCAGCCGGCAGACCGTACATTTTGAACAGGAAGCCGCCAGAAAGTTTGCCTGCGGTCGGGTCGCCCGCCATGTAGCGCGGGATATCGCCGTGGAACACCTGTCCGGCCGCGTTGGTGAATTCACCAATCTGCATCTGGAAAGGCACGTTCCAGATATGATGCAGGCCGAACGGCACCAGCGAACGCTCAATCACGCCATAGATACCAAAGGCGACGACCGGGTTCTGGTAGGCTGCCCACTGGGAGAAGTCCTGAATCGCGCTGCCAATCGGCGGCCAAATAAAGGAGAGGATCACGCCCAGAATAATCGCCGCCATACCGGAGATAATCGGTACGAAACGTTTACCGGCAAAGAAGCCCAGATATTCAGGCAGCTTGATGCGATAGAAGCGGTTAAACATATAAGCAGCGATAGAACCAGCAATAATACCGCCTAATACCCCGGTATCCGCCAGATGTTTAGTTGCAATCTCCTCTGCCGGCAAATGCAGCACCAGCGGCGCCACGACCGCCATGGTTTTCACCATGATGCCGTAAGCAACAACAGCAGCCAGCGCCGAAACGCCGTCGTTATTGGTAAAGCCCAACGCCACACCGATGGCGAAAATCAGCGGCATATTGGCGAACACCGATCCGCCCGCTTCCGCCATGACATGAGAAACAACAGCAGGTAGCCAGGCAAAATTCGCCGAGCCGACGCCCAGTAAAATACCGGCAATCGGGAGTACCGATACCGGCAGCATGAGCGATTTACCGACCTTTTGCAGGTTTGCAAATGCGTTCTTAAACATATTGTGGAACTCCTGAGTATGAGTGCTTTTAATCGCGTTCTACGCGTGGCGAAGGAGGGAGGATCCTTTGCCATTGGGGCTTTTTAGGGCCCTCTGGATTTATTACGAAGAGTAAAATAAATCCGTTCAGTTTTGTTTGATACCTGTCACGTTTCGCCCATCAGGCGGCTAACCTTTAGAATATTTTTTATTTTTCCGCCAACTTTCAGGCGGAAAAAAGTAGCGGCGCGACCTTTTTCGCGCTGCACTTTACGATTTTCAGGGATTAATTACGAGCTATAAAAAAAGGTCGGGGCTCAGGCGTCCGTCAGACGCGACATGGGTACATGAAACAGCCTGGAGAAGTTTTGCGTAGTGACCTGCGCCAGCGTTTCTACGTCCACCCCTTTCAGCACCGCCATATACTCGGCGACATCGCGCGTAAAAGCGGGCTGGTTCTCTTTGCCGCGATGTGGCACCGGCGCCAGATAAGGCGAATCGGTTTCTACCAGCATGCGGTCCAGCGGCACATAGCGCGCCGCATCGCGCAGCGCTTCCGCATTGCGGAAAGTGACGATGCCGGAGAACGAGATATAGAAGCCCATATCCAGCAGCTTCTCCGCGGTTTCGCGATCCTCGGTAAAACAATGCAGCACGCCGCCGCAGCCTTCGACCTGCTCTTCACGCAGGATCGCCAGCGTATCTTCGCGCGCGTCGCGCGTGTGAACGATCACCGGCTTGTTTAATTCGCGCCCGACGCGGATATGTTCGCGGAAAGAAGCCTGCTGACGCGCTTTGGTTTCCTGCTGATAGTAGTAATCCAGGCCGGTTTCGCCCATGGCGATAACGCGCGGATCGGCCGCCAGCTGACGCAGCTCGGCGAAATCCCATTCCTCTTCCTGATTCAGCGGATGCACGCCGCAGGACCAGGCGATATTGGGCCGGTCGCCCAGCAGCGTCGTCATCGCTTTAAAGCCGGGCAGCGTAGTGGCTACCGCCAGCATAAATTTCACATCGCGCGCCGCCGCTTTCGCCAGCACATCATCCACATCTTTATGCAGCGTCTCGTAGTTCAGGCCATCAAGATGGCAGTGGGAATCAACTAAAAACATAACAACTCTCTTCGATTATTGAGCCAGCGGTCTGGCCGCCGGCTTAAGCAAACTTTCCCAGTTCAGCAGCTGTTCGGTAAGCAGCAGCTCCCGGTTGACCGCCACAATATGACTCAGGCGATCGCGGCAGAGCAGCCACTGACGCAGGCTTTTATCAAGCGCCGCGGCCGGCAATCGCTGCGCCAGCTGCTGAACCAGCTGTGGCCGATCGGTATTAGTCAGGAAACGATCGCCGCTCTGCTGCCACTTCAGCGCGTCCGTCAGCAGCGTAGTCAGCCAGGCGATGCGCGCGACGGCATTATCGTGATTAAGCTGCGGCAGCAGCGCCAGGACGTCTTCTTCCAGCGCGACGGACAATGCATCGCACAGCGCCTGACGCTGCGTCCAGTTCTGCGTCTCCAGCAGGCTTAGCGCCGCGCCGGGTGCGCCGCTGCTCAGGCGCAACGCGGTACGGATCGCTTCCGGCTCGCCCTGATGCTGTTTTTGCAGCCAGGCCAGACTTTGCTGTTCGTCAGGCGGCGCCAGATGCAGGCGCAGACAGCGGCTGCGTAGCGTCGGCAGCAGCCGCGACGGCTCCGGGCTGCTCAGAAAAAACCAGGTGTTCTGCGGCGGCTCTTCCAGCGTCTTTAACAGGGCATTGGCCGCCGCTTCCGTCAGCTGTCCTGCATCGGGCAGCCAGACCACTTTCGCGCCGCCCTGCTGCGCGTGATTAAACAGCTTCTCATTGACGTCTCGCACCGCGTCGATGCCCAGCGCGCTTTTCCCTTTCTCCGTCGCCAGCCGGTGCCAATCAGGATGCGTGCCGGCCAGCATCAGCTGACAGCCGTGACACTGGCCGCAGCTTTTCAGGCCGTCGCGCCGCTGACAAAGCAGCCAGCGGCTGATGGCCCATACCAGTTCGCCGTCGCCCATACCGGGCAGCGCCTGCACCAGCAGCGCATGATGCGCTCGCCCCGCCTGATGCTGCATGATGACCTGACGATAGACAGGATTGAGCCACGGAAACCAGTTCATTAGTTCTGCTCCATCAGCCAGTCACGCACGACGCGCCTAAGTGACAGTGTCACCTCATCCAGCGACTGCGTGGCATCAATGGTTTTGATGGAGGAATCGCTGGCCGCCAGCGCCAGATAGCGTTCGCGGGTGCGCTCGAAAAAGTGCAGCGATTCCTGCTCAATACGATCGAGTTCGCCGCGCGCGCGCGCGCGTTGCAGGCCAATGGCAGGCGTGACGTCCAGGTATAGCGTCAGGTGCGGTCGAAAGTCACCCAGCACGGTATCGCGCAGCGCCTGCATCAACTGCTGATCAATACCACGACCGCCGCCCTGGTAGGCCTGCGACGAGAGATCGTGACGATCGCCTACCACCCAGGCGCCGCGCGCCAGCGCCGGCTTGATGATCGTTTCCACCAGCTGTACCCGCGCGGCGTAGAGCATCAACAGCTCCGCCTTATCGGTTATCTGCTCTCCGTCCAGTCCCTGCTTGATCAGATCGCGCAGCTTTTCCGCCAGCGGCGTACCGCCGGGTTCGCGGGTAAAAACGATATCGGTAATGCCCTGCTCGCGCAGCTGTTCCACTACGCAGTCGCGCGCGGTCGTTTTGCCTGCGCCTTCCAGGCCTTCAATCACAATAAACTTACCGTTCATTTTTTTCCTTCAACGTCGTGCGCCAGGCCTGCACCGCCCGGTTATGGCTGGCCAGATTAGTGGTAAAGGTATGTCCACCCTTGCCGTCGGCCACAAAATAGAGGTAGTTGCTTTTAACCGGATGCGCCGCCGCCTCAAGCGAGGCTTTGCCCGGCAGCGCGATCGGTCCCGGCGGCAGGCCGTTAATGGTGTAGGTATTGTACGCGCTCGGCGTTTCCAGATCCTTACGCGTCAGCGCGCCGTTATATTTTTCGCCCAGGCCGTAAATGACCGTCGGATCGGTTTGCAGACGCATGCCGGTGCGCAGACGATTGATAAATACCGAAGCCACTTTGGTGCGTTCTTCACTGACGGCGGTCTCTTTCTCGATGATCGAAGCCATCGTTACCAGCTCGCCCGGCGTTTTATAAGGCAGATCGGCCATGCGGTTTTGCCAAATGGCGTCAACCTCAGTTTTCATCCGCTGATGCGCACGTTGCAGCAGCGCCACGTCGGTGGTGTTGGCGGTGTAGAGCCAGGTGTCAGGCCACAGCCAGCCTTCCAGGCTCTCTCCTTCCTTCAGTTGCAGGGCCGCCGCCGCCGTCTCGGGTCGATCGTCTTTCAGGGTATGTTTGATCCAGGGCGCGTTGCGTAATTCGCGCAGTACATCCTGCAACCGAGTTCCTTCGGTAAAGCGCACCGGAAACTGCGCCTCTTTGCCGCTCGCCAGCAATGCCAGCATTTGACGCACGCTCATGTCCGCTTTAAGACGATAGGTGCCGGCTTTAAACTTCGCCAGCTCCGGTTCCAGCTTCAGCAGCGCGCCGAACCACGGCGACGGCGCAATGATATGCTGTTCTTCCAGCTGGGTTTCCAGCGCCACGCGGCCGGTACCGGCAGGCAGAGTGAAGATTTTTTCCTGGTTGATGGTCAGGGGCGAATCGGCGAATCGCAGCACCTGCCAGTAACAAACGGCGGCGACGGCGATAAGCAGCAGCGCCGCGCCGACAAAGATTTTTATTTTACGAGTCATGATTCATCCACTTTCAACAATCCGGCGCCAGCAGGTGACAGAGCGCGCGGGAGCTATAGCGCCATTCATCAATGCAGACGACCGGCAAGATCGGCATCAGGGCGTTGGTGATAAACACTTCACTGGCATCGCTCAGCGTCTGAGG
Organism: Mixta sp.; assembly: GCF_024610815.1. Taxonomy (NCBI): domain Bacteria; kingdom Pseudomonadati; phylum Pseudomonadota; class Gammaproteobacteria; order Enterobacterales; family Erwiniaceae; genus Mixta; species Mixta sp. The sequence goes on along the minus strand of NZ_JANION010000120.1, from coordinate 3,608 downwards.
CAGCTCGCGTACCTCCTGACAGAGATAGCCATGCCGCCGCGCCAGGCCGATCACATGCCTGCGCATAATGCCGTTGACGCCGGAGCCGCTCAGCGCCGGGGTAAACAGCTGATTTTCTTTGCGCCAGAATAAATTAGCCGCACAGCATTCCACCAGCTTACCCTCAGTGTCAAGCACCAGCGCCTCATCCGCCCCGCTCTGCTCAAGCTCTGTGCGAATCAACACCTGCTCCAGCCGGTTAAGATGTTTAATACCCGCAAGCTGCGGATTAATGCCGAGGCGCACCGGGCTGGTCGCCAGCCGCACGCCGCTTTCTCGCTGCGCGGCATAGTGGCCCGGCGCGGCGGACAGCATAATAATGCGCGTCGGCAGACGGCAATCGGCCCCGCTGTAGCCGCGCCCGCCTGAACCGCGCGTCAGGATAACTTTCAATACCCCTTCCGCCTGCGGCCAACAGTTTGCCGCCGCCAGCATCTCCTCTTTCAGGATGCGCCAGTCGACGCCGTTAATTCTGAGCGCGGAGGTCGCTTCGCGCAGTCGCTGCAAATGTGCCTCCAGCAGGTCGATGTTGCCCTGACGCAGACGCGCGGTGGTAAAGCAGCCGTCGCCATAATGTAAAGCGCGATCGCTGACCGCAATCTGCTGTTGTCGTTCTCCGTTAATCCAAATCATGCGCACGCTCAGTATTTAACAGTATTGCTATAAGCTTACCGGTACCGGCCATCAGGTTACAGCCCGACAGGATCGGAATAGTCCAGATGTAAAAAAGGCCCGCAGAGCGGGCCTTTTATCAGCAATGGGGCAATCAGACGCGACGGAAAATCAGCGAGCCGTTGGTGCCGCCAAAGCCAAAGGAGTTACACAGGGTGTACTCCAGATTCTTAACCTGACGCGCGGTGTGCGGTACGAAATCGAGATCGCAGCCTTCATCCGGGTTGTCGAGGTTAATGGTTGGCGGAATGGCCTGGTCGCGCAGAGCAAGGATAGAGTAGATAGACTCCACCGCGCCCGCCGCGCCAAGCAGGTGACCGGTCATCGACTTCGTCGAGCTGACCATCACGCTTGACGCCGCTGCGCCGAACACCGATTTCACCGCCTGCGCCTCAGCCTTGTCGCCCGCAGGCGTCGAGGTGCCGTGCGCATTGACGTAGCCGATCTGCTCCGGCGTCAGCTGCGCATCTTTCAGCGCATTGATCATCGCCGCTTCGGCGCCCGCGCCGTTTTCCGGCGGCGAGGTCATATGATAGGCATCGCTGCTCATACCAAAGCCCACCAGCTCAGCGTAGATTTTCGCGCCGCGCTTTTTGGCGTGCTCGTACTCTTCCAGCATCACAATGCCTGCACCGTCACCCAGCACAAAGCCGTCACGATCTTTATCCCACGGACGGCTGGCCGCCTGCGGATTGTCGTTACGTGTAGAGAGCGCGCGCGCCGCACCAAAGCCGCCAATACCCAAAGGCGTACTGCCTTTTTCGGCGCCACCTGCCAGCATCGCATCCGCATCGCCATAGGCGATCATCCGCGCGGCCTGGCCAATATTATGTACACCGGTAGTACAGGCAGTAGAGATGGCGATACTGGGCCCTTTCATGCCATACATAATAGTCAGGTGGCCTGCTATCATGTTCACAATGGTCGAAGGCACAAAGAACGGACTGATTTTACGTGGGCCACCCTGCACCAGCGATGCATGGTTTTCTTCGATCAGTCCCAGTCCGCCAATGCCTGAACCGATAGCCGCGCCGATACGGGTAGCGTTTTCTTCGGTAATTACCAGGCCGGAATCCTGCATGGCCTGTACGCCAGCGACAACTCCGTATTGAATGAAGGCGTCCATCTTGCGCTGATCTTTGCGCGAGATGATCTCTTCACAGTTAAAATCCTTTACTAAGCCAGCAAAACGCGTTGCGTAGGCACTAGTATCGAAATGGTCGATCAGGCTGATGCCACTCTGCCCGGCAAGGAGAGCATTCCAGGTTGACTCTACGGTATTGCCGACAGGAGACAACATGCCAAGACCGGTCACAACTACACGACGCTTAGACACGTTCGTCCTCCAGGGAGGGAAAGATTGATACTATGTGGGGTGGACAAAAAACTCAGGCGGTCGAATGACCGCCTGATGGTAGTTCATTAGGCCTGATGGTTATTGATGTAATCAATAGCAGCCTGAACAGTAGTGATCTTCTCAGCTTCTTCGTCCGGAATCTCAGTATCAAACTCTTCTTCCAGAGCCATTACCAGCTCAACGGTATCAAGAGAATCAGCGCCAAGATCTTCAACGAAAGATTTTTCGTTGGTGACTTCTTCCTGCTTAACGCCAAGCTGCTCGGAGATGATTTTCTTAACGCGTTCTTCGATAGTGCTCATACTATTAAATTTCCTATCAAAACTCGCTTTCGCGATGGTTTTCGTAGTGTATAAAAAGTTGGAAAAGATGCAACTCAATCCCGGCTGGTCCAACCACGATTTGACGCTATTTTGCGGCTATTGCCGCAATTAACGCAAATAGTTTTCGCAATTATCAGACCATGTACATTCCGCCATTGACATGCAGCGTCTCACCAGTGATGTACGCTGCCTCGTCAGAGGCTAAAAATGCAACGGCATTGGCGATTTCCTGCGCGTCGCCAAGGCGACCCGCAGGTACTTCCGCCAGAATGCCAGCACGTTGATCGTCGCTCAACGCGCGCGTCATGTCGGTTTCAATGAAACCGGGAGCCACGACGTTAACGGTAATACCACGTGACGCGACTTCGCGCGCCAGTGACTTGCTAAAGCCGATCAAACCCGCTTTTGCTGCCGCGTAGTTTGCCTGGCCCGCATTACCCATCGTGCCCACAACGGAACCGATGGTAATGATACGACCCACGCGTTTTTTCATCATGGCGCGCATTACCGCCTTGGAAAGGCGGAAAACGGACGTGAGGTTGGTGTCCAGAATGGACTCCCATTCATCATCCTTCATACGCATCAGGAGATTATCACGCGTAATGCCAGCATTATTGACTAAAATATCCACCTCGCCAAATTCGGCGCGAATATTTTCAAGTACGCTTTCAATCGACGCCGGATCGGTAACGTTCAGCTGCAAACCTTTACCGTGTTCGCCCAGATAAGCGCTGATAGCATCCGCGCCGCTCTGGCTGGTGGCTGTGCCAATCACTTTCGCACCGCGTGCCGCCAGCGTTTCCGCGATAGCACGCCCGATACCACGACTGGCACCGGTCACCAGGGCAATTTTTCCTTCGAAACTCATGTTTATCCTCGTATTATTGTTCAAGCGCCGCTGCCAGGCTGGCGGAATCATTCACCGCCGAGGCCGTCAGTGTGTCGACAATACGTTTCGTCAGACCGGTAAGGACTTTGCCCGGACCAACTTCCAGCAGCGCGGTAACGCCCTGCGCCGCCATAAATTCTACGCTTTCCGTCCAGCGAACCGGGTTGTAGAGCTGACGAACCAGCGCGCTGCGAATCGCTTCCGGCGAGGTTTCGCATTTTACATCAACATTGTTGACGACCGGTAAGGCTGGTGCATTAAACGTGATGTTTTCCAGCGCAACCGCCAGTTTTTCCGCCGCAGGCTTCATCAGCGCGCAGTGTGAGGG
>NZ_JANION010000117.1:0-11934 GCF_024610815.1 Mixta sp. | reverse complement strand
GCTCAACGCCGCGCTGATCGTACTGTCAGCGCTGTTTGTCATTAAACTCGGCTGGCTGAGCGCCTGATCCCTTTGGCCGCCGCGTTCTTCCGGCGGCCTGTTTCTCCCTTCTGAGGCCGCTATTGTGGCGCTTATGTCAGTCTGATAAGCCGCGCGCGGCAACGTTCCGCTGCCCATTTTTTGACGTTCTCTCTTGCCGGAAAAAGCCCAGTATTCATTGACGCAGGTTAGTAAAAATAACCATTAATAATGGCAGGCTTACTTAAACAGCGGTTTCATGCTATATTTGCTGCATAAAGCGTTATTTAATCAATTAATGAGGCACTGAAACAGGTCATTTTTACTTACTGACACAGTGAAAAAATATGCTGACAGGTAGTAAGAGATTTTCCCCTAACGTCTCCGTATTCATCCTGGCTGCCCCGGCCTTCCTTTGCGAAACCCACTGGTGCAGCGAGCTGTAGCTTTCTTCATTTCTCTTTAGCCACCGCCCGCCTGCGCGGCTGAATGCCTGACGTATCGCCCCTGCGGAGTGACTGGCTAACTATCCAACATTCTGGATTTTTTATTCATTTCCCATTGTCGGACGGCTTTCTGTCGGCTTCAGGGGAGTGTTTGGTTGTTTTTTATCGTTTTGAGGTCAAGAGAATGAAGTATTGGTTATTTTTACTTTTTTCTATCGTTGCGGAAGTGACGGGTACGCTGTCGATGAAGTTTGCCAGCCTGTACGGCGGACAGGCCGGTCATCTGGTGATGTATGTCATGGTGACGCTCTCTTATATTGCGCTGTCGATGGCGATCAAGCGCATCGCGCTGGGGGTAGCCTATGCGCTGTGGGAAGGGATCGGCGTGCTGCTGATTACGCTGTGCAGCGTCGCCTGGTTTGCGGAGCCGCTGCCGCTGTTGAAAGCGTGCGGTTTGCTGGTGCTGATTGCGGGCATCGTGCTGCTGAACGGCGGCACGGAGAAAACGCGTGCGCGTAAAGCGGAAAAAGGAGGCCACCATGCAAACGCTTAATTACGGTCATATCGCGTTTTTAATGCTGGCGGTGGTGCTGGAGATCGCCGCCAATATTTTCCTGAAATATTCGGACGGCTTCCGTAAACGGCTGCCGGGCCTGCTGTCGCTGCTGCTGGTAATGGGCGCGTTCACCGCGTTGGGCCAGGCGGTTAAAGGGATCGATCTGGCGGTCGCCTATGCGCTGTGGGGCGGCTTCGGCGTGCTCGCTACGCTGGCGGCGGGCTGGATTCTGTTTGGTCAGCGTTTGCGTCCACGCGGCTGGATTGGTCTGTCGCTGCTGCTGATCGGCATGATGATGATCAAGCTGGCCTGACGCGCCGGACGCTCCCTGACGTGACAGCACGACAGAGAGCGCCCTCATCCCGGCGCGCTCAGCGTCGTACATAAAAAAGCGCCCGTGGGCGCTTTTTTTGTGGATGCTTATGCCTGGCGAAAAGTAAGAAACGCTTAGCGAAACGGCGGCTCGTTAAAGGTGCGCAGCTTACGCGAGTGCAGCTTGTCGCCTTCGGCGCGCAGCAGCTCTACAGCCCGAATGCCGATCTGCAAATGTTCGGAGATCGCCCCTTCATAAAAGCGGTTCGCCTGACCCGGCAGCTTAATTTCGCCATGCAGCGGCTTATCGGAAACGCACAGCATGGTGCCGTAGGGCACGCGGAAGCGATAGCCCTGAGCGGCGATAGTGGCGCTTTCCATATCGACGGCGACCGCGCGGCTGAGGTTAAAACGCAGCGCGGATGCGGAGTAGCGCAGCTCCCAGTTGCGGTCGTCGGTGGTCACCACCGTACCGGTGCGCAGCCGCATTTTGACCTCCTCGCCCGGCATGCCGCTGATCTCCTTGGTGGCGTCATACAGCGCGCGCTGCACCTCGGCGATGCTGGGGATCGGGATATCGGGCGGCAGCACCGCGTCCAGCACATGATCGTCGCGCAGATAGGCGTGCGCCAGCACGTAGTCGCCGATCTGCTGGCTTTCGCGCAGGCCGCCGCAGTGACCAATCATCAGCCAGGCGTGCGGACGCAGCACCGCCAGATGATCGCAGATGGTTTTGGCGTTGGAGGGGCCGACGCCGATATTCACCAGCGTAATGCCGCGTCTGTCGGGCGCGGTCAGGTGCCAGGCGGGCATCTGATGCTTTTTCCACGCCAGATCGGAGAGCGCCGCTTCCGCATTTTCGGTATCTTTGGTGATAAAGGCGCCGCCAGCGCAGGAGAGTGCGGTATAAGGGCTGTTTTCATCGGCGATCTGCTCGCAGGCCCAGCGCACAAACTCATCGACGTAGCGCGTGTAGTTGGTAAACAGTACGAAGGGCTGAAAATGCTCCGGCGGCGTGCCGGTGTAGTGGCGCAGGCGCGCCAGCGAAAAGTCGGTGCGCAGCGCGTCGAAATGGCTGAGCGGGAAAATGCTGGTGGTATTGAAGATACCGTCCGCCGTTTCATCGCCGATATTTGCCAGATCGGTCGTAGGAAAATGCTTCGACAGCGCGCTGCTCATGGTGCGATCCAGTTCGAGATCGGAACCGTCAATCACGTAAGGGAAGGGGATCTCCTGACGCGAAGGGCACACTTCGATCGTCACCTCATAGTCGCGCTCGATTACCGACAGCTGTTCGCGCAGATAGTGGCGCAGCAGTTCCGGGCGGGTAATGGTGGTGGCGTAGCTACCGGCATGGCTGAATCGACCCCAGGCGCGGCTGCGGTTTTTATGCGGCGAAGCGCCGTCCCAGCTGATGCGCAGCTCCGGGTAAACAAACAGGCCGTCGGCGCGCGCCTGCGCGTCGGGTAGCGAGCCTTCTTCAATAAAGGTTTTAATCGCATTGCGCAGGGCGTTTACGGCCTGGTAGTAAAGTGCATCCAGTCGCTCCAGCGCCTGCGCGGTGGTTAATCCATTAGCGGAATGGGCAGTGGCCATTGTGCCTCCTCAGGTTTTCAGCTCTGCGTTGCACTATAGCTTAGAACCATTCCGCTGATACCGATTAGTCGGCTAACATTTTTTCCAGCGTAATCGGCAGATCGCGAATGCGTTTGCCGGTGGCATGAAATACCGCGTTGGCGATCGCCGCCGCCACGCCGACTATTCCCAGTTCGCCCACCGCCTTGCCGCCCAGCGCGCTTGCCTGATAGTCCGGCTCGCCGACGTTGATCACCGCCATATCCGGGATATCGGCGTTAACCGCCACCAGATAGTCCGCCAGGCTGGCATTGAGAATGCGGCCGTTGCCATCGTCGATCTCGCCTTCTTCCAGCAGCGCCTGGCCGATGCCCATCACCATCGCGCCGATCCACTGGCTTTCCGCCAGTTTCGGATTATAGAGACGGCCGCTGTCGAAGGCGCCGACAATACGCCGCACACGCACCGTGCCGAAATCTTCATCCACCGCTACCTCGACAAAAATGGCGCTCCAGCTGTGCGCGGAGTAGCCGCCTGCGGTTGGTGGAATCATCTTCGACGAGGTGCGGTCGGCCGCCTCGCGATCCTGCTGCGTGGCGTCGGGCGGAAAAGTGTCGGCATGCGTCTCCAGCGCGTCGCGTCCGGCGCAGCGCAGCAGATCGGCGAAGCTCAGGCTGCTGCCGGGCTGACTGAACAGCCGCAGCTGGCCCTGCTCAAGAATGACATCTTCGCGGCGTGCGCCGAACAGCGGCGATTCGGCGCTGCCGACTGCCAGCGTAATCAGCTCCTCGCGCAGCTTCAGCGCGGTTTTATACACTGCCGCGGTCAGCAGGTTCGCCAGCTGCGAGCCGCCTGCTACCGGCGCGCGCGGCAGATCGGTATCGCCGAGGCTGACGCTGATGCGATCGGAGGCGACGCTCAACACCTCGGCGGCGGTCTGCGCCAGAATGGTGTAGGTGCCGGTGCCGATGTCGGCACCGCTGCTGCGCACCTCCAGCGTGCCGTCCTGATTCAGCCGGATGGCCGCCTCGCCGGGGGTACGCCGCACCGGGTAGCTGCCGGAGGCCATGCCCCAGCCGATGCGCTGACGGCCTTCACGCAACGTGCCTGGTTCCTGCGGGCGCTGCGCCCAGCCGAAGGCCTGCGCCCCGGCCTGATACGCCTCGCGCAGCCGCCGCGAACTCCAGGGGATCTTCGCCTGCGGATCTTCATCCGCATAGTTGCGCAGCCGCAGCTCAAGCGGGTCAAGCTTCAGCGCGTACGCCAGCTCGTCCATCGCCACCTCAATCGCCCAGCTGCTGGGGTTTTCGCCCGGCGCGCGCATCCAGCCGGGATTAACGGTGTTGACCGGCACCAGCTGATGGCGGGAGATAAAATTAGGCACCGCATACATAATGGCGGTGACCGAGTTGCAGGGTTCCAGATGGGTATCGTCGCGCGCGGTTTCATTCCAGCTTTCATGGACGATCGCCTGAAGTTTGCCCTCGCTGTCGGCAGCCAGCTGCAATGCCTGGCGCGTGCGCGGTCGCCCGCCGAAGCCGGTAAAGGTCTGCCCGCGCGTCAGCACCAGCTTCACCGGACGGCCCAGCGCGCGCGAGGCGGCGCACGCCAGCGCGGAGTGGGGCTGGATGCCGCCCTTCGAGCCGAAACCGCCGCCGGTGAAGGGCGACAGCACGCGCACTTTCTCAATATCGATGCCCATCCACTGCGCCACCACGCTGCGCGCGCCGCCGACCCACTGGCTCGGCTCCCAAAGCGTGATTTCACCGTCGCGCCAGTCGGCGATGCAGCCGTGCAGCTCAATCGGCAGATTATATTCACGCGGCGTGGTGTAGACGCCGCTGACCGTCACGCTCGCCTCACGCAGCGCCTGCTGCGCGTCGCCCCACTCAATATCCAAATCCCCGACCGGTTTCGGTTGAGCGAGAGGGTCGTCAGGATGAATAATGGCGGGCCGCACCTCATAGTCGATATGGATGGTGGCCGCCGCCGCTTTCGCCTGTTCCAGCGTTTCCGCCACCACCAGCGCCACATGCTGCCCGTTCCAGCGCACGCCCGGCCCCTGTAGCGGCACGAAAGATTGCGCCGCCGCGCCGCCGCTGGCGAAGGTGGCCGCCGGATGAATCGTCAGCCCGCTTTCGTGGGTGTAAACTGCCAGCACGCCGGGCATCTGACGCGCGGCGTCACAATCGATATGGGTAATTTCTCCTTCAGGAATCGTGGATTGCACCACTATGGCGTGGCAAAGATTCTCCACCGGATGATCTACGGCGTAGCGCGCCAGCCCCTGAACTTTTAGCCGGCCGTCGGCGCGATCGCGGCGCGCGCCCAGCCCTTCAATCATCGCTTCGCCGTTGGCGATGTTGCGCTGCGTCAGAATGTCGCTCATGCCTGGCCTCCCGCCGCCAGCAGCGCCCGCACGATCACGCGCGGCGCCAGGGTGATTTTATAGCCGTTATCCGCCAGCGCGCAGGCGTCCTGCATCGCCAGCGGCGCCAGATCGCGCAGCTGCTGCTCATTAAAGGGTTTGCCGCGCAGCGCCTGCTCCAGCGCGCGGGCGCGCCAGGGTTTGGTCGCCACGCCGCCCAGCGCGATGCGCACATCGCGCAGCGTGACGCCATCCTCTTCCAGCGCCAGCCCGACGGCGGCGCTGGCGGTAGCGAATTCATAGCTGCTGCGATCGCGCACTTTCAGATAGTGCGAGCGACGCAGCGCGGGCGTGACCGGCAGCTCGACGGCGGTAATGATCTCGCCCGCATGCAGATCCTGCTCCAGATCGGGTCGGTCGCCCGGCAGCAGCAGAAAGTCTTCCACCGCCACGCGGCGTTCGCTGCCGTCCGGCGCCCGCAGCAGCAGGGTGGCGTCGAAGGCGGTCAGCGCTACCGCCAGGTCGCCGGGATAGACCGCCACGCACCGATCGCTGTTGCCCAGCACCGCATGGTTCGCGTTATGACCGCTCAGGGCGGCGCAGCCCGAACCGGGCTGACGTTTATTGCAGGCGTGATAGCCGTGCGCGTCACGGAAATAGCTGCAACGCGTGCGCTGCATGATGTTGCCGCCGATGGTCGCCATATTGCGCAGCTGCGCGGAGGCGGCGCTGGTGAGGCTTTGCGTCAGCGCCGGCGCCGCCTTTTGCAGCGCGGCGTGCTGCGCCACCTGGCTCATTTTGCTCAGGCTGCCGATGCGGATAAGGCTGTCGCTGACCGCGATCTCTGCAAGGCCGGTCAGCCGGGTGATATCGATGAGCGCGTCGGGCTGTTCCACGTCGCACTTCATCAGGTCGATAAGCGTGGTGCCGCCCGCCAGCAGGCGATGGCCCGGCGCGCTGGCGGCCACGGTCGCCTCGCTGATATCGGCGGCGCGCTGATAGTCAAATTCTCTCATGCCGTCTGCTCCTCTTTCAGCTGCTGCGCCGCTTCGCGTACCGCGGCGACGATAAAGGGATAGGCGCCGCAGCGGCAGATATTGCCGCTCATGTATTCGCGGATCTCATCGTCGCTGTTGGCATGGCCTTCGTTGATGCAGGCGACGGCGGACATAATCTGGCCCGGCGTGCAGTAGCCGCACTGGAAAGCGTCGTGGCGTAAAAAGGCCGCCTGCACCGCATGCAGAGTCGCGTCCGGCCCGGAAAGCCCTTCGATAGTGGTGATCTCGCGATCTTCCGCCTGTGCCGCCAGCGTCAGGCAGCTCAGTACGCGTTCGCCGTCAATATGCACCGTACAGGCGCCGCATTGCCCGTGATCGCAGCCTTTTTTCGCGCCGGTGAGGTGGGCGTGTTCGCGCAGGGCGTCAAGGAGGGTGACTCGCGTATCCAGCGCGAGAGGATGATCTTTGCCGTTGATGCGCAGCCGCATCACTCGTTGCTGAGCCATATCGAACTCCGGTTACAGGATGGAGGATGACGGCGGCCGTCGCGCTTCAGCGCCGGGCAACGCTGTCCACATTGCGTTCAAAAGAGAGCGAAAAGGGCCGCTGTAGCGACCTTATTATGTAAAGGGATAAGTGTAGACGCTCTGTGGGCGAACAGGGGAAGCGGCAGGCGCGAGCCGCCGCGCAGGGGCGGCAAAAGATGGCGCAGCCGTCCGCAAGGGTAGGGACGGCGCGCGAATTAATGAATCATATGGCTGTGCCCAGGTGCGCCGGTTTGCAGCAGCACCAGCAGCTGCGACAGCGGATTGCTGAGCACAAACTGATGGCAGCCGGTGCTGGCCATCAGTTGCGACATCGCCACCGCCAGGTTAGCCAGCGCGGTTTCCGGCGGCATATTTTGCTGTTGCAGCAGGCTTAACAGCTCCTGGACGGAGTCCTGATTCGCGGCCGCAACGATTTTCTGCGGCTGCTGAGATAAGGTTTCATCGCACGGTTTCATACGCGAGGCTCCTGACAAACGAATTCCAGATAATCCTGAACGCTATATATTGGCCAATCAAGGAATTTCAAGCATAAAAAATCAGCAGTCATTCGTAAATTTAAGCGCTGCGTGCCTCCTTGCGGGAATCGCTATGCGATTGCGGCGCAATATCGTCTATTCTGACCTGACGCAATGTATCAAACCGATCGAAGGAGAAACAAAATGAGTGAAGTTATCGCTATTGTCGCCACCGTGATCCCGAAAGCAGGCGAGGCGGATGTGGTTGAGCAGGCGCTGCGCACCGTAGAGCGCGAAGTACAGGGCGAGCCGGGCTGCCAGCAGTATCAGCTGCATCAGGATCTGGAAAATCCGCAACACTTTGTTTTGCTGGAGCGCTGGGAATCAGAAGCGCATATTCAGCAGCACAGTGAAGCGGCGCCGTTCCTGCGTCTGATGGAAACCATTAAAGATCGCGCCGAACTACAGGTAACAAAACTGAAAGTGCTGGCCTGATGCCATAAACGCGCCAGTGATAAAAAGCCCGCTCACGGTTGCCTGAGCGGGCTTTTTTGTCTGCGGCTTTTGCCCGGCAGAAGCGGTCAGTTACCCAGTCTGCTATGACCGATCTGTTCGCGCATCCGGCGACAAATGACCAGTAATACCCCGGCGCTACACAGCGGAAACAGCGCCAGTAGCAGCCAGGGATAGCTGGCCTGCGCAGACGGCACCAGCGCAAGATCCAGCAGGCTGCCAAAGAGAAAGTTGCCGATCAGCACCGCGCAACCGCCGGCACTGGCAAGGGCGCCATAGTGCGCGCCGAGTGTGGCTTCTTCAGCAAAATGCGGAATAAGGTCTTTCGCCGCAGGCACCAGCAGCATTTGCCCTACGGTGAGTAAGGTGACAAAGCAAGCCGCAGGCAGCAGGCGAAGCCCGCTGGTTGAGGGAGCATCGGCGGCGAAAAACGCCACGCTCAGAAAAGAGGCGGATACCAACGCAAAGCCCGTGGGCAGACTCCAGACCGGCCCGACGACGCGAGCCAAACGGGCCAGCGGCAGTTGAAAGGTAATGATTAATAACGAGGCCAGCATAAACAGCGGCCCCAGATCTTTTTCGCTTCCGCCGACGCGTTGTATTTCCACCGGCAAAGCCAGATAAAGCTGGTTGTAACTTAATAACCAGGCGCTGTACGCAACAATAAACGCGACAAACCGCGGCTGGCGCAATGCGGTCCACCAGGGAATCGGCCGCATGGAAGCGGGTTTTTTCTGTGTGGGCGGCAGTGAAAAAGAGAGCACGATCAGCGCCAGTAAAAAAACAGCGGCGCCGGCGAACGCAACCAGACGAAAGCCCAGCCCGGCAAATAGCGCCCCCAATACCGGGCCTAATACCGCGCCCAGTTCGCCGCATACGGCAAAAAGAGCGAACCATTCGGCGCGGCTGCGTTTACCGCTAGCCTCGCTTTGCTGGCCCGCTTTAGCGAGCAACGCTTCAATAGAGGGGGAAAACAACGCTCCGCCAACGCCGGTCAGGCAGGCGCCAAGTACAATTGGCCAAAGGGAGTGCCCCAACGCCAGCAGCAGAAATCCCGCTATGCGGATAAAACAGCCCCAAAGTATAACGATACGCGCGCCAAAGCGATCCGATAGCGCCCCGCCGACGATAAACATCCCCTGCTGTGAAAAAGTGCGCAACCCAAGCACCAGTCCGATGACGCCGCCGGATAACAGCATATCGTCGCGCAGGAACAGAGCTAAAAAGGGCACAACCGCATAAAAACCAATATTGAAAACAAACTGGCTGCCTAATAAAACAGGCGGCCAGATTTGCGTCATCGGTCGCAGGGAAGGCAAAAACATGAAATGACCTGCTGTTACGAAATAAAGTGGATATGTTTTTTGCCATGGTAAGGGGAAACCTCAATACGCGTTTCCACCTGAAACACCTGCCACAGCAGTGACTCGGTAAGCACCTGTTCCGGCGTTCCTCTGGCGATAACGTTGCCATTCTGCATGACGATCAGCGCATCGCAAAACATTGCAGCATGGTTGAGATCGTGAATAGCGACGATACTGGTTACCGCCAGCTCGCTGATAAGCTTCATTAACTGGATTTGGTGATGGATATCCAAATGATTGGTCGGTTCATCTAACAATATCTCGCCGGGCGTTTGCGCCAGGGCTCTGGCGATATGCACCCTTTGACGCTCACCGCCCGACAGGCTTTGCCATCCCCGATTGCTGCATTTCAGCATATCCACTCTTTCCAGCGCTTCATCGACAATCTTATCGTCCTCCCGGCTCCAGCTGGAAAAGGGAGAGTGATGCGGGATGCGGCCCAATTTCACCACCTCCCGCACCCGCATATTCGCCTCGGTTGCTGCGTGCTGCTCAACGTAGGCGATACGGCGGGCCAGCTGTTTTTTGGCAATATGGCGCATCGCCTTGCCATCCAGCGTAACCGTACCCGCGTGCGGGCGACGAATGCCAGCAAGCAGGCGCAACAGTGAAGACTTTCCAGAGCCATTAGGGCCGAGTAGCCCGACGGTTGTGCCTGGGGAAACCGTGAGCGAGACATTGTCGACGATAACTTTGTTACCGACCTTCCAGGAGACGTTTTCAGCGCCGATACTCATGACTTGCTCCCTGAACGGTAAATAATGATGGCAAAAAACGGCACGCCGACCAGGGCGGTAACCACGCCAACCGGCAGGCTTTGCGGGGCGATTAGCAGGCGCGAAGCGATATCCGCTAATACCATCAGAATCGCGCCGGCCAGCGCGCTGGCGAGCAGCAAGGTGCGATGCAGCGGGCCGAAAAAGAAGCGCATAACATGCGGGACAACCAATCCCACAAAGCCAATCGATCCGGCCATGCTGACAATGGTGGCGGTAATCAGCGCGGTGGTGGTAAACAGGCTTAGCCGTACCCAGGCGACAGGGATGCCAAGCGAAAGCGCGGCATCGTCGCCAAAGGTAAAGGCATCAAGCGCCCGTGAGTAGTAAAGGCAGATAGCCAGGCCGACCAGCACCACCACCAGCACCAGCTGAAATTCAGGCCATCTTACGCCGCTAAAGCTGCCAAGCAGCCAGAACATGACGTCGCGCGCCTGCTGAGCGCTGGCGGAAGTACTGATGGTATAGGCGGTAATGGCATTAAAAAGCTGTGACGCGGCGACGCCAGCGAGGATAGTGCGCTCATTACCACCACGCGCGCCGTTGGTCAGAAACGCAACAAAGGCGAAGGCGGCGAAGGCGCCGGCAAAGGCGCCCGCTGAAAGCGTGACGGCGCCAGAGCCGATACCCAACACCACCACCGAGACCGCGCCGGTTGACGCGCCCGCGGAGACGCCCAGCACATAGGGTTCGGCAAGGGCGTTTTTCAGCAGGCTTTGCAATACCGCGCCGCAAATAGCCAGCCCGGCGCCGCAGCAGGCGGCCACCAGCGCCCGGCTTAAGCGAAAATCCCAAATGACGCTTTCATGGATACGATTCAGCGGAACATGGGTTAAGCCTGTTTTATTACCCAGCGCGCCTACTACGCTGCTGAGCGGAATAGAGAGCTCGCCAACGCTCACCCCAAGCGCAATAACCAGCGCTAACAGCACCAATGAAAGCACGCCAGACAGCGTCAGAAACAGGCCGCGTCGCGCCTGTTGAACAACAGTGGCCATTAATTCAATTCCATTTTTCTAAGCTGTTCGCCGATCTGTTCAGCGCCATACAGGGTGCGGATAGTCGGGTTCATCGCCTGGCCATCCATAACCACAATGTGACCTTTTTTCACCGCATCAAGCTGACTGACGGTAGGATCGCTGTTAAGAAATTTGATTTTTTCTTGCGCATTGTCGAGCGCCCAGCGATTACGATCGAGACTGGAAACCACAATCACATCGGGATTGGCGGCAATAATGCTTTCCCAGCCAACGGTTGGCCATTCCGCCTCGGAGGTTATCGCGTTATGGCCGCCTAACACATTAGCGATAAAGCCTGACGCGCTGTTTTTTCCGCCGACGTAAGCGTCAGCAGAGGGCGAGGAACTGGAAAACCAGAAAACAAAAGCGCGATTCTTATGGTTGGCAAACTCCTGACGTAAATTTATCTCACGTTGTTTAAAATCGGCAATTAACGCCTGACCACGCGCTTCCACATTAAAAATTTTCGCGAAATCTTCTATCTCTTTATAGAGATAAGTCATATCCCACAGTTTCTGGCGGCTGCCATACATATCCCCGACAGCTTTTTTCGTGGCGCACATGCCCGGCGACATATAACTGTTTACGCCTAAAGTGGCGAGGTCTTCACGTTTAACGACTTTACTTTCTGGTCCCATGAGCAGGGGCAGCTGCGCGGCGACAAAATCAGGATTTTGCGCCAGAACCGATTCAAGGGTAGGGATTTCAACGGTTAATGTTTTTATTTTACTGTTTTTTTCCGCCAGCTGAGGCAACACTTTCGACGGCCAAAAGGCGGTGGCCACCATTTTATCCTGTAGCCCCAGCAGCATTAAAATTTCTGCGGTGTTTTGGCCTAATGCGACCACGCGTTCGGGCGCGGCGGCAAAGGTTTGTTGATAGCCGCAATTTTCAATGGTCAGCGGGTAAGTGGTGGCAAACGCAGAACTGACTGAGGCAAACATTAACCCTGCTGCGCAGATGGCTCTCTTCATTTAACGCTACCC
>NZ_JANION010000115.1:0-12270 GCF_024610815.1 Mixta sp. | reverse complement strand
GATGGGGATGAACGCCAGCCGTCGACCAGCAGAAATCGGGATGGCGCTGCGCCAGGCTCTGCGCCTGCTGGCTCTCCAAAGCGTTGGTGCCGGTAATCAGCATGCCGGTGAGGCCTGCTTCGCGCGCACGCGTCACCACCTGCTCACGATCTTTCGCAAACTGCGTGCTGGTCAGGTTTACACCGATATCAAACATGGTATGTCCTGAAAATGTTAACCGCCCGTAATGGGCGATTAGCGATGAATGTTCCCCGCGCTGGCGGGCCCTGCGTTAAACGTCAGGCGCCATTATCTTGCTCTTCTTCGCGATCCTGACGTCCTTTGCCTACATAGAAGCGCGAACAGAATACGCCAACCTCAAACAGGCAGTACATCGGAATAGCGAGCAAAGTTTGCGAAAAAACATCGGGCGGCGTCAGCAGCATGCCGACGACAAACGCGCCAACCAGCATATAGGGGCGCTTCTGACGCAGCATTTCAGGGGTGGTAACGCCAGTCCAGCACAGCAGCACGATGGCGATCGGCACTTCAAACGCGACGCCGAAGGCCATGAACAGCGTCATAACGAAATCGAGATAGCTGGTGATATCGGTCGCCATCGTGACGCCCTGCGGTGCGGTTTTAGCAAAAAAGCCAAACGCCATCGGGAACACGACGAAATAGGCGAACGCCACGCCGATATAAAACAGCAGCGTGCTGGAGAACAGCAGCGGCATCACCAGACGACGCTCATGACGATACAGCGCCGGCGCGACAAAAGCCCAAATCTGGTAAAGAATGACCGGCACCGCCAGAAAGACGGAAACGATGATAGTGAGCTTAATCGGCGTCAGGAACGGCGAAGCCACGTCGGTGGCGATCATGCTGGCGCCCGCTGGCATCTGCTTAATCAGCGGCTCCGAGACCAGCTGGTAGATATCGTTAGAGAAGTAAACCAGCGCAAGAAAGATAGCCAGCACGGCGATAATGCAGTTAAGCAGCCGTTTACGCAGCTCGATCAGGTGGCTGATAAGCGGTTGGGTATCTTCAACGGCCATGTTCGTCATTCATCGTTGGTTGAGTGAAAGAGGCGGGCTTTTCCCCGGCGACAGGCGCAGTGACGGAAGCGGCGGCCTGGCCTGCGGGCGTCGCTGGCGACGCGTTTTCCGTTTTCGCAGCCGGAGCGGCAGCGGGTTCAGCCGACGCGGCGGACGTATTGACCGGCTTGCCGACAGGCTGCATTTCCGGCGCGGCGGCATTCACCGCCGCCTGCGGCTTCGGCGCGCTGTCATGCTGAGCAGCAGCTGGCGCGGCGTCAGCGTCCGACGCTACGGCTTCCGGCTTCTGCGCTGGCGCGCTGGCCTGATGGTCAGCGCTGCCAGGCGTTACGCCGGTATGCTCGTCCTGCGGCTTGATCAGCGGGTTGTGAATCGTGTGCGCTTCGTCATCGGCCTGCTCGTTTTCGCCCAGGTAGGAACGACGCATCGAGTCCGCCGTTTTACGCAGCTCTTCCATCGATTCCTTCAACTCTGGAGAAAGTGAATTCTTGCTGGCCTGCTCGACTTTCTTCAGGCTGTCCTGTAACTCCTGCAGTTTTAACTCTTGCGCCAGTTCGTTCTGGACGTTCGCCGCCAGCGAACGCATGGCGCGAATCCAGCCGACGACCGTTTTTACCGCTATCGGCAAACGCTGCGGACCCAGCACTACCAGTCCGATAACGAACACCAAAACCAGTTCGCTAAAACCTATGTCGAACACGTTTTATACCTGCTCTTTATCTTTTTTGGCCTCTTCTTTATTTGTCGTGGTCGCCTGCTTATCTACCAGCGGCCGCGTATCAAATTCAGCATCCTGCTGTTTATGCGTCTCTTTGTCGTCATCGCTCATCGCTTTTTTAAAACCTTTGATCGATGAGCCTAAATCGGAGCCAAGATTACGCAGTTTGTTGGTGCCGAAAAGAAGGACCACGATCACGGCAATGATGAGTAACTGCCAAATACTGATACCGCCCATGAGTATGCCTCTGATAAAAAGAAGTGTGAAAACGAGTGGAGAGGCAGTATACCTCAGCTTATGGGCCAGTGACGATGCGTAAGCCCGTCCCCCTGGCCGCAAAGCGCGATTTTACCTTTCCTGACAATTAGCTTGAACGGCGCCATCCGATCAGCCAGGCGCACAGGCCAGCGATAATCATGATCGTCGGCGTCGCGTCCATACCCGGACGGGTAATCAGCAGCGCCGTGCCGCTCAGCAGCAGCGTGGCGCCAATGCCGAACAGATAACGCGACTGATGCTGCCGCTCGCGCTGAACGCTCAGCTCGTTCGCCAGGCGATCGACGCTGTGCTGCAAACGCTTATGCTGGCGCATGCTGTCATAAAACAGATCCGGCAGCTCCGGCAGACGCTCGGCCCAGAACGGCGCTTTCTCTTTCACCGAACGGATAATCGCCGGAATGCCTACCTGATCCTTGATCCAGTCTTCGAGGAACGGCTTCGCGGTTTTCCACAGATCGAGCTGCGGATAGAGCTGTCGCCCCACTCCTTCGATATAGAGCAGCGTTTTTTGCAGCAGCACCAGCTGCGGCTGCACTTCCATATTGAAGCGGCGCGCGGTGTTGAACAGGTTCAGCAGCACATGGCCGAAAGAGATTTCCGCCAGCGGCTTTTCAAAAATCGGTTCGCATACGGTGCGAATGGCGAATTCAAAATCTTCTACGTTGGTGTCGGCTGGCACCCAACCGGAATCAACATGCAGCTCGGCCACTTTACGGTAGTCGCGGTTAAAGAAGGCGATAAAGTTTTCCGCCAGGTAACGTTTGTCCGCTTTGTTCAGCGAGCCGACGATGCCGCAGTCGATGCCGATATAGAGCGGATCGTGCGGATGCTCATAGCTGACGAAGATATTGCCGGGATGCATATCGGCATGAAAGAAGCTGTCGCGGAAAACCTGGGTAAAGAAGACCTGCACGCCGCGTTCCGCCAGCAGACGCATATTGACGCCATGCTGCTCCAGCGCCACCACATCGTTGACAGGAATGCCGTAGATGCGCTCCATTACCAGCATCCCTTCGCTGCAGTAGTCGGAGTAGACTTCCGGCACGTAGAGCATATTGCTGTTTTCAAAGTTACGGCGCAGCTGAATGGCGTTCGCCGCTTCGCGCAGCAGGTTCAGCTCATCGATCAGCGTTTTTTCATAATCCGCCACTACTTCTACCGGACGCAGACGACGGCTTGCCGGCATCAGGCGCGGCAGCCAGCGGGCGAGACGATAAATCAACCGCATGTCCGCCTTGATCACCGGTAAAATATCCGGGCGGATAACTTTGATCACCACCGCTTTGCCGTTCTCTTTCAGCGTCGCGGTATGCACCTGCGCGATAGAGGCGGACGCCAGCGGCGTAATATCGAAATCATCGAACCAGGATTCAACCGGGCCGCCGAGCGACTTTTCAATCTGCTCTTTTGCGCGAGCGCCGTCGAAAGGCGCGACGCGATCCTGCAAGATCGCCAGCTGATCGGCAATTTGCGACGGAAAGAGATCGCGACGGGTGGACATCATCTGCCCGAACTTGATCCATACCGGCCCCAGCTCTTCCAGCGCCATGCGCAACCGCACGCCCAGCTCCAGATCTTTATGGCGGTTAGGCAGCCAGAAAACGCCGCGCCGCCAGAGGCGGATCGGCAGAGTAATGCGCAGGCGCGGGATCAGCTCATCCAGACCGTAGCTGAGGAAAACTTTGATGATGAAATAGAGGCGGCGAATTTCTCCGGGCGTCATTTCGCCTCCAGCTTTTGCAGACGTTGTTCAAATTGACGGGCCTGGCGCTCCAGCGCCTCGACCTCATCACCATACCAGGCCATCTCCAGCGGACCGGGCGCGACGCGCCACTCTTCGGTCAGGGTTTCCGTCAGGTAGCGCTGTTTGCGCTGGACATCGCCGCGCACCAGCTGAAAGCCGCGTCGGACGACATTGCTGAGGCTCTGCGCGAGAATGTCGCCGGTCCAGGGCGCGAGGTATTCGGCCGGATCGAGCTCCGCCATATCCACCAGCGCGGAGAACTGCTGAACCACCTGCAGATCGCCCTCGACCTCCAGCTCGCCGCTGCGGATCATTCCGGTCAGCTGCTGACGGTCGCGCAGTTTCGGCAGCAGCGACAGACGCGTTTTCACCGTACAGTCGCAGCGATCCTGCCAGTCACCCAGCACATCTACCTGTTGTTCGCTGAACACCAGCGTAATCGGCTGCGCCAGCTCCTCTAGCCGCAGCTGCAACACGCGACCATTCAGACGCTGTCGGGCCGCTTTCAGGCCTCGGTCGCGATAAAGAACTCGATTCAGTGCGGTCTCCAGACCGGCGGTTAACAGCGGGGTTAACGTCATTCGCTTTCCTGCTTAAAACTTGAACCCGCGGTGCAGAGCGACAATTCCGCCCGTCAGGTTGTGGTACGAGGTGTTTTCGAAACCGGCATCCATCATCATCGATTTCAGGGTTTCCTGATCGGGATGCATACGGATCGATTCCGCCAGATAACGGTAGCTTTCGGCGTCTTTCGCCACCAGCTCGCCGATACGCGGCAGCACATGGAATGAATAAGCGTCGTACACTTTGCTCAGAGGTTCCAGTACCGGTTTAGAAAACTCCAGCACCAGAAGACGTCCGCCCGGCTTCAGCACACGGAACATGGAGGCCAGCGCCTTCTCTTTTTCCGTGACGTTGCGCAGGCCGAAAGAGATAGTGATACAGTCGAAATAGTTGTCCGGGAAAGGCAGAGCTTCGGCGTTCGCCTGCACATAGCTGACGTTGCCGATCACGCCGCTGTTGCGTAACTTTTCGCGGCCCATTTGCAACATAGAGCTGTTGATGTCTGCCAGCACCACCTGCCCGGTTTCGCCCACCAGACGCGAAAATTTCGCCGTCAGGTCGCCGGTGCCGCCAGCCAGATCCAACACGCGCTGACCACGACGCACGCCGCTGCAGTCGATGGTAAAACGTTTCCAGATACGATGGATTCCCATCGACATCAAATCGTTCATCAGGTCATATTTCGCGGCAACGGAGTGAAAGACGCCCGCTACCATGTCCGCCTTTTCGTCTTTTGCTACGGTGCGAAAGCCGAAGTGTGTCGTTTCCCTGGATTCATCTGCCATGTGCTTCACCTGCTCCACAATCAAATATCTTTGCAGTGTAACAGAGTCCCCGTAGTCAGGCACGTCAGCCTGGCGTTATTCATTGATGCGCCGAATGCTGTCATGCCAGGTTGCGGCGCCCTGCTCCGACGCGTTTTCCGCCGCGTCAGTGTCCTCGTCATCGTCATCCGGCAGCGCGCTTTCCGGCATCGCCTGCTCTACCAGCCGGGGATTGATGCCGCGCTTTATTTCCACGCCTAAATGACGAAAGCTTTCACTTTGGGCGATCAAGTTGCCGCGCCCTTCCGACAGCTTTTTCATCGCCTGCCGGTAACTCTCCTGCGCCCTGTCGAGATTCTGTCCCATGCTGGTCATATCATCGACAAACAGCCGCATCTTGTCATACAGCCGCGCGGCGCGATCGGCGATGCGCTGGGCGTTGCGGCTCTGGTGTTCATAACGCCATAGATTATTGATGGTGCGCAGCGCCACCAGCAGCGTGGTGGGGCTGACCAGCATAATATTGTGCTTCAGCGCCTCGCTGATCAGCTCCGGCTGACGATCGATCGCCAGCAGAAACGCCGGCTCGACAGGGATAAACATCAGCACATAATCCAGCGATCGTAAACCGGGCAATTGTTGATAATCTTTACGGCTCAGCAGGCGGATATGGCCGCGAATGGCGGCGATATGCTCGTCAATTGCCTGGTCGCGCGTGACCTTATCTTCCGCGTTGAAGTAGCGTTCATAGGCTACCAGCGTCATCTTCGCATCAACGACCACGTCCTTGCCCTGCGGCAGACGCACAATCACATCCGGCTGCATGCGGCTTTGCGCGTCGACCTGAATATTTACCTGGGTTTCGTACTCATGCCCCTCACGCAGGCCGGACGCCTCCAGTACGCGGGTCAGCACCACCTCGCCCCAGTTGCCCTGGGTTTTATTGTCGCCTTTCAGCGCTCGGGTAAGGTTAATGGCTTCCTGCGCCATCTGCGCATTGAGCTGTTGCAGGTTGCGGATCTCATGCGCCAGCGTATGGCGCTCGCGTGCCTCCTGGCCAAAGCTCTCCTGCACCTGACGTCGGAAGCCATCGAGCTGCTCGCGCAGCGGCGCGATCAGGCCGTTCAAACTCTGCCGGTTCTGTTCATCGACACGACGGCCGCTCTGTTCAAAGATGCGATTGGCGAGGTTTTCAAACTGGGCGCTGAGACGCTGCTCGCTGTTGGTCAGCAGGCGCTGCTTCTCTTCGGCGGCAAGGCGGGTTTCTTCAAGACGGATAGTGACTTCGCGCAGCTCCGCTTCCTGAGCGCTGTTAACCTCCAGCTGATTGCGCAGTTCACGGCTCAACTGCTCGCATTCATTGCGCCAGTAGTCGAAGTGCTGGAGTTTTTCCTGGGCGGCGGTCAGCGAGCCATGCAGCTGACGCAGCTCTTTTTCGCGCTGTTGCAGCTGCTGCTGTTCCATCTGATACTGCTGTCGCAGCTGCGCTTCCTGCTGCTGCGCCTGAGCCAGCGCCTGTTCCAGCAGCCGTCGCTCTGTCTCCTGCGCGGCCTGCTGTTGCAGCGCGCGAAAATGCGCGAACAGCCAGCCGGCCAGCCCGCCGGCCAACGCAAAACTGACGCCGACGATCAGTTGATTATCCACCGCACCTTCTCCTTCCCGCTGCAAACAGAGCAAAGGTAGAGGCGCGCTGTATGAATGTCCACACAAAAAAATGGGCCGACGCGAAGCCAGCCCTGAGCGGTTACGCCAGCAGGCGGCGCGCCGCGTCGACCACGATGGCGACCGCGTTGCTTTCGGTCTGTTTCATGGTCGCGGCGTCCGGGATCTCTTTCTGCGTGCGGTTCACGATCACGCCTGCCACCATACCGGCGCGCAGTCCCTGACTGGCGCACATAGTCAGCAGCGTGGCGGACTCCATTTCATAGTTCAGCACGCCCATCTGCTGCCACTCTTTCATCGAGCCCTGGAAACGGCTGACGACGCGGCCTGAATAAGTATCGTAACGCTCCTGCCCCGGATAAAAGGTGTCGGAAGAAGCGGTCACGCCAATATGCAGTTCGGCACCGGCGGCTTTCGCCGCGTCCACCAGCGCGGTAGTGCAGGCGAAATCGGCGACGGCGGGAAACTCCATCGGCGCGAAATGCAGGCTGGCGCCGTCGAGACGGACCGCTGCGGTAGTCACCAGCACATCGCCAACCTTAATATCAGGCTGAATGGCGCCAGTGGTGCCGACGCGCAAAAAGGTGCGAATGCCCAGCTGCGCCAGTTCTTCCACCGCGATAGAGGTAGAGGGCCCGCCGATGCCGGTGGAGCAGACGATTACCGCTTTGCCGTCCAGCTCGGCGCGCCAGCTGGTGAATTCACGGTGCGAGGCGAGAGGCTGCGCATTATCCATCAGCGCGGCAATCTTTTTTACGCGCTCAGGATCGCCCGGCACGATAGCCAGCGTGGCGCCCTGCAGGTCCGCTTTGGTAAGTCCTAAATGAAACACATCTGACTGGGCCATACTTCCTCCTGAGAAAAATCAGTTAATCGCGCTACTTTACGGGATGCCTTGCGAAAAATATGTGAAATAAATCACCAGGAAAAATGAAAGTTACATTTTCATGAAAAAACAGTGTGACAAGAATCACATTAAAACGTTATGTATCACCTGTTTGCCACAACTTGCTGTGTGTCTTTATTCAGCAGAATGTTAAAGAGATGTGAGATATGCAGACCGGAGACCCTTGCTGATTTTGGCTATAGTTACCGGATTGCGCTACCAGCAGCACGGAGAGAACAATGAAAACCGAAGACAATCTGGCTCAGAAAGAGCGTAATCGCGGGTTCGCTCCTGCGGCGGCGCCCACGGCTTCCACGACCATCATCACCGATAACGACGCCATTCAGGGCGGCGAAACCACCATTAACACCCAGGGCGAAAATATGCCCGCCTGGTTCGCGCGCCCGAAAGAAGCAAACGGCCCGCTGCCGGTTGTGCTGGTGGTACAGGAAATTTTTGGCGTTCACGAACATATCCGCGACATTTGTCGCCGCCTTGCCGCAGAAGGCTACCTGGCCGTGGCGCCGGAACTCTATTTCCGTCAGGGCGATCCCAGTGAATACAGCGATATCAAACAGCTGTTTGAGGAACTGGTCAGCAAAGTACCTGATGCACAGGTGCTGGCGGATCTCGATCACGTCGCCAACTGGGCGGCGCGACACGGCGGCGATATGCGCAATATGGCGATTACCGGTTTCTGCTGGGGTGGCCGCATCGTCTGGCTTTACGCAGCGCACAATCCTCAGCTGAAAGCGGGCGTCGCCTGGTATGGGCGTCTGGTCGGCGAAAAGACGATGAAGCAGTCGAAACACCCGGTTGATATCGCCGTCGATCTGAATGCGCCGATGTTGGGTCTGTATGGCGCGAAAGATGAAGGCATCCCGCTGGAGAGCATCGAAACCATGCGCCAGGCGCTGAACGCGGCCAACGCCACGGCGGAGATCATTGTCTATCCCGAAGCGGGGCACGCCTTTAACGCCGATTACCGTCCCAGCTATCACGAAGCGTCGGCAAAAGATGGTTGGCAACGGATGCTGGCGTGGTTCCATCAGTATGGCGTGAAGCCGAATCGCTAATAAAAAGGGGCGCACAGCGCCCCTTCTCACCACAACAAAACATCCGTAGAAAAATTTATGCGTTTTCCTCACGCAGCTTGCGCGCCGCCTGCACCATGTTGGCCAGCGCCAGGCGGGTTTCAGTCCAGCCGCGCGTTTTCAGGCCGCAGTCCGGGTTGACCCACAGACGCTCAACCGGAATACGCTTCGCCGCTTTACGCAGCAGCGCCTCGATCCACTCGACGTCAGGCACGTTCGGCGAGTGAATGTCATACACGCCTGGGCCGATTTCGTTCGGATAATCGAACTCTTCAAACGACTCCAGCAGCTCCATATCAGAGCGTGAGGTTTCGATGGTAATCACATCGGCGTCCAGCGCGGCAATAGAATCCATGATGTCATTGAACTCGCAATAACACATATGGGTATGGATCTGCGTATCGTCCTGCGCCACGGCGGCGTTAAGACGGAAAGCGTCCACCGCCCAGTTGAGATAGGCCGCCCAGTCAGATTTGCGCAGCGGCAACCCTTCGCGCAGCGCCGGTTCGTCAATCTGAATAATACCGATGCCCGCCTGCTCCAGATCCGCCACCTCATCGCGCAGCGCCAGCGCGATCTGTTTGGCGATGGTTTCACGCGACACGTCCTCACGCGGGAACGACCAGCAAAGAATCGTCACCGGGCCGGTCAGCATACCTTTTACCGGTTTGTCGGTCAGCGATTGGGCATACTTCGCCCACTCAACGGTAATCGGCTCAGGACGGCTGACGTCGCCGATAATCACCGGCGGCTTCACGCAGCGCGAACCGTAGCTCTGCACCCAGCCGTTCTGGGTAAAGACAAAGCCGTCGAGATGCTCGCCAAAATACTCCACCATGTCGTTGCGCTCAGCTTCGCCATGCACCAGCACATCCAGCCCCAGACGCTCCTGTTCGACGATCGCTTGTTTGATATGCTCCGCAATGCCGGTGCGATAGTGATTGCTGTCCAGACGACCCTGTTTGAAATCGAGGCGCAGGCCACGGATCTCCGTCGTTTGTGGGAAAGAGCCGATGGTGGTGGTTGGCCAGGCGGGCAGGTTAAAGCGTTGACGCTGCGCTTTGGCGCGTTCGGCGTAGCTGCTTTGACGCTCGCTGTCCTGCGCGCTGATGGCTGCCAGACGCTGCGCCACTGCGGCGTTATGCACGCGTGTCGAACTGCGGCGGGCGCGGATGGGCGCGCTCCAGGCTTCCAGCGAGGCGGCGTCGTTGTTATTCAGCGCCTTGCTCAGCAGCGCCAGCTCGCCACACTTCTGTAGGGCGAACGAGAACCAGCTTTTTACTTCGTCATCCAGACGGGTTTCTGTGTTGAGATCGATCGGGCTGTGCAGCAACGAGCAGGAGGAGCCGATCCAGAGCTGCTGACGCTGCGCCGCCAGCGGCTGCAAACGCGTAAACCAGCTGCTCAGGTCGGCGCGCCAGACGTTGCGGCCATTGATCACGCCCAGAGAAAGCAGCCAGGAAGACGGTAACTGCGCGTTCAGCGTCGCGGCGTCATCCTTGCCGTGAACCAAATCGACATGCAGGCCCTGCACCGGCAGTTCACGAATGGTTGCAATATTCTGACCGATGCTGTCGAAGTAGGTCGTCAGCAGCAGCTTGCTGTGGCCCTGCAACGCCTGATAAGCGGGCTTAAAGGCCTCCAGCCACGCCTGCGGCAGCTCCAGCACCAGCGCAGGCTCATCAATCTGCACCCATTCGATATCGCGCTTCGCCAGTTCCGCCAGCACCTGCTGGTAAACCGGCAAAATATCATTCAGCAGGCTCAGACGATCGAACTGTTCGCCCTTCACCTTGCCCAGCCACAGGTAGGTCACCGGGCCAAGCAGCACCGGCTTCACTTTGTGGCCCAGCGCCAGCGCTTCGTCCACTTCATCCAGCAGCTGCGTCCAGCTCAGACGGAACTGCTGCCCTTTCGTGAACTCCGGCACCATATAGTGATAGTTGGTATTGAACCATTTGGTCATTTCCGCTGCTGCCGCCGGTTCGCCGGTCGGCGCGCGACCGCGTCCGATGCGGAACAGCGTATCCAGATCGACGGCGCCATTTTTATTCTGATGACGTGCCGGCACGTTGCCCAGCAGCAGGCTGGTGGTCAGTACATGATCATACCAGGCGAAATCGCCCACCGGCACGATATCCACCCCAGCGTCTTTCTGCTGCTGCCAGTGGCGGGCGCGAAGTTCACGTCCAACCGCCAGCAGCTCTTCCTGGCTGCTGTTGCCAGCCCAATAGCTTTCCTGCGCTTTTTTCAGTTCGCGGCGCAGGCCGACGCGGGGAAAGCCGAGCGTATGATTCAGAATAGTCATGCTGTTTCTCCATCGAAATTCATTAATTTGGCGCGGACGGCGCGGTCAGTTTACGTACGGCCAGCGTTAAGCAACCGGGGCGAGCCGCAGTTCGCAGGTTGCGAACCCTGCCCAAACGTAAAATGACCCGCTGCCAAGATGTTTAGCCGTCCAGATGTTTACACCGCTATAATCTGCAGGTACTGTATATTCCTCAAGCGCAAATTGTTCATTGTCGATGTGAAGGACTCTCATGATCGAAATCAGGCACCTGCGAACGTTGCAGGCTCTCAGGCATACCGGCTCTCTGGCCGCAGCGGCGGCGCAGCTTCATCAAACTCAGTCGGCGTTATCTCATCAGTTCAGCGATCTTGAGCAGCGCCTCGGTTTCCGCCTGTTTGTGCGTAAAAGTCAGCCGCTGCGCTTTACGCCGCAGGGTGAGATCCTGTTACAGCTCGCGGAGCAGGTTCTGCCGCAGATTCAGCAGGCGTTGCAGGCCTGTCATGAGCCGCATCAGACGACGCTGCGCATCGCCATTGAGTGCCACAGCTGCATCCAGTGGCTGACGCCAGCGCTGGATACATTCCGTCAAAGCTGGCCGCAGGTAGTGATGGATTTTAAATCGGGCGTCACCTTCGATCCGCAGCCTGCGCTACAGCAGGGCGAGCTGGATGTGGTGCTGACCTCCGATATCCTGCCGCGCAGCGGTCTGCACTATTCGCCGATGTTCGATTTCGAAGTGCGTCTGGTGCTGGCGCCGGATCATCCGCTGGCGCGCGTCGGCGTGATTACGCCGGAGGATCTCGCTCAGGAAGTATTAATGATCTATCCGGTGCAGCGTCAGCGTCTCGATATCTGGCGGCATTTTTTACAGCCCGCCAGCGTCAGCCCGACGCTGAAAAGCGTCGATAACACGCTGCTGCTGGTACAGATGGTCGCGGCGCATATGGGCATCGCCGCGCTGCCGCACTGGGTGGTGGAAAACTTCGAGCGTCAGGGCCTGATTGTGACAAAAACTCTGGGCGACGGGTTGTGGAGCCGCCTTTATGCGGCGGTCAGGGATGGTGAACAGCGGCAGCCGGTTATCGACGCCTTTATTCGCTCCGCGCGCCAGCATGCCTGCCAGCATCTCCCTTTTGTGCGCGACGCTTCACGTCATTCATCGCCGGTCGGTTAATATTTCCCGGTCGGTCCGCCCGGCCGGGAAAATAAGTATATTTTCAAAAATGTAATAT
>NZ_JANION010000056.1:0-13704 GCF_024610815.1 Mixta sp. | reverse complement strand
ACTTTATCGCCCATCAGCAGCCGATCTATGAAAATCCGTCGCCGGGCAACAAGGCGGGCGGCATTACCACGCTGGAGGAAAAATCGCTGGGCTGCACGCAAAAGGCGGGCCAGAGCCAGGTGGTGGACGTGCTGAAGTATGGCGAGCGGCTGCGTCAGCCGGGCTTAAATCTGCTCAGCGCGCCGGGCAACGATGCGGTGGCGACCAGCGCGCTGGCAGGCGCCGGCTGTCATATGGTGCTGTTCACTACCGGTCGCGGCACGCCCTACGGCGGCTTTGTGCCGACGGTGAAAATCGCCACCAACAGCGAGCTGGCGGAACGCAAGCCGCACTGGATCGATTTTAACGCCGGGCCGCTGGTGCAGGGTATGCCGATGGAGAGCCTGCTGGACAGCTTTGTCGATTACATCGTCGAAGTGGCGAACGGCAAACTGACCAACAACGAACGCAACGATTTCCGCGAGCTGGCGATTTTCAAAAGCGGCGTCACGCTGTAGGCCAAAAAAAGGCGACCCGAAGGTCGCCTGCGCGCCCGCAGCGGGCGTATTGGCCGATCAAAGAAACGTTCTTTCTGACCTCGTATCCCGCGTCGATCTGTCGCGGGATTTTTATTTTCGCGTTAGCCGATATTTTTCGCCGCTTCGCGGCGCTCTTCCGCCTGGCAAACCGCCGCGGTAAACAGAATATCGGTAGAGGAGTTCAGCGCGGTTTCCGCCGAGTCCTGCAATACGCCGATAATAAAGCCGACTGCCACCACCTGCATCGCGACATCATTCGGAATGCCGAACATATTGCAGGCCACCGGGATCAGCAGCAGCGAGCCGCCCGCTACGCCGGACGCGCCGCAGGCGCACAGCGAAGCGACCAGGCTAAGCAGCACGGCGGTCGGCACATCGACATGGATGCCCAGCGTATGCACGGCGGCCAACGTCAGCACGGTAATGGTGATGGCGGCGCCCGCCATACTGATGGTCGCGCCCAGCGGAATCGAAACGGAGTAGGTATCTTCATCCAGATTCAGGCGTTTCGCCAGCGCCATATTCACTGGAATATTGGCGGCAGAGCTGCGGGTAAAGAAGGCGGTTACGCCGCTTTCGCGCAGGCAGGTAAACACCAGCGGATAAGGGTTGCGGCGGATCTGCCACCAGACCAGAATCGGGTTGAATACCAGCGCCATCAGCAGCATACAGCCGATCAGCAGCGTAAGCAGATGAGCGTAGTTCCACAGTGCCGAGAAGCCGGTTGACGCCAGAATCGACGCCACCAGACCGAAAATGCCCAGCGGCGCGCAGCGGATCACCATACGCACCACCCAGGTTACCGCTTCAGAGGCATCGTTCAGCAGCTGACGCGTAGTGTCGCTACTGTGGCGGAAGGCGATGCCCAGACCGATCGCCCAGACCAGAATGCCGATATAGTTGGCGTTCATCAGCGCGTCGATTGGGTTCGCCACCATGCTCATCAGCAGACCGTGCAGCACCTCGATAATGCCGGAGGGCGGCGTGATATCAGTCTGCGCCGCCTTCAGCGTCAGCGTTTGCGGCCAGAGATGACTGCACACCACCGCCACCACGGCGGCGAAAAAGGTGCTCAGCAGATAGAGCGCGATGATCGGGCGAATATTGCTTTTCTGCCCCTGCTTATGGTTGGCAATCGAGGCGATCACCAGCACCAGCACCAGCAGCGGCGCCACCGCCTTCAGCGCGCTGACGAACAGCGAACCCAGCAGGCCGACGGCCAGCGCCGTCTCTTTAGAGAACCAGGCAAGGGCGATGCCCGCCGCCAGGCCGATCATGATTTGTTTTACCAGACTGCCGCCAAACAGGCGCGCAATCAGCGTGGAGGAGCTTTTTACCATCGTCAGAACCAGTCTTTGTTATCGTTACCGAGGCCGCCTCGCGAGACGACAAAACGGCATGTGTGTTTGCCGGGGGGAGTATAAGGAAATGCGATGGCAGGAAAAGCAGAAATTCTTGCTTTCCGCGCTGGATCATCTTTTTTTATTTCTGTGTAACCGAACTGTGATAGTGATTACATTTAATACACCGGTTTAATACAACATTATGAGCGGGGCGCAGCGCGCCCCGCGGCATATTATTTTGTCAGCTGTTTACGATCATTTTTTCGGTTAACCAGGGCGTTGATTAGCAGCGTCAGGCCAAGAATGGTGCCGACTACGCTCAGCGAAACCGAGACGGGGATATGCCAGATATCCACGATCAGCATCTTGATGCCGATAAACACCAGCACAATCGCCAGGCCATATTTCAGCATCGAGAAACGCTCCGCCACGCCTGACAGCAGGAAATACATGGCGCGCAGGCCGAGAATGGCGAACAGGTTCGAAGTCAGCACGATAAAGGGATCGGTGGTGACGGCGAAGATCGCCGGAATGCTGTCGACGGCGAAGATTACGTCGCTCAGCTCAACCATAATCAGCACCAGCAGCAGCGGCGTGGCGTACAGCAGCCCGTTGCGACGCACAAAGAACTTTTCGCCTTCGATATTATCGGTCATGCGCAGATGGCTGCGCAGCCAGCGCACAACCGGCTTATCGCCTACCGAGTTTTCATCATCCTCTTTGCTGAAGGCCATCTTAATGCCGGTCAGCAGCAGGAAGGCGCCAAACAGGTAGAGGATCCAGCTGAATTGCGTCACCAGCCAGCTGCCGGCGAAGATCATAATGGTGCGCAACACGATAGCACCCAGCACGCCGTAGATCAGCACGCGGCGCTGGTAGGCGGGCGGGACGGCGAAATAGCCGAACAGCATCAGCCAGACGAACACGTTATCTACCGCCAGCGCCTTTTCCAGCACGTAGCCGGTTAAAAACGCCATGGTTTGCGTATTCGCCATTTCACGGCCGGCGGAGCCGTCGAGATACCACCAGAACGCGGCGGCGAAAAGCAGCGAAACGGAGACCCAGACCAGCGACCAGGCGGCGGCCTGTTTAAGCGTCATGGTTTGCGCGCCGCGCCGCCCCTGTAAAAAGAGATCGATCGCCAGCATGAGCAGTACGACAACGGAAAAGCTGCCCCAAAGTAATGGAGTACCAACGGTTTGCATAAACATATCCTGTCAATAAACAAAAAACGGCCAACGTCGGAAGACGCCAGCCGCTCTGTTTGCTGCAAGCAAAGCCTCGCCTTCCGGCAAGGTCTCACTTACAACCAGAATCACATTCCGGATTGCCCGATGACCGGATGCGTAACGCATCGTAGTGACGATCGATCGGCTTACAAGTTACTCCCCTTTGCTGAGGCAAAAGATAGTAGGGCGCGCCTAAATAAGCAACGACGGAAAGACATATTTAGAAATATTTACACACGCTTTATGGTGTTTCCCGGTCGGCCGGGAAAACCACGCCGGTTTGCCGCCGGATCTCCGTCAGCCAGCGCGCGGTGCTGAGCGACAGCGCCAGTCCGGGATGCTCGACCTGGCGCTGTGAGACCAGCTCAACAAAGTGCTGCGCTTCATAACGCATCGTGTTGCTGTGCTGCGGCTGCGTCAGATCCTGCGGCTGACCGCCGCGCGGCATAAATACGACGCGCTGGCTTTCAGAAAGCTTTTCAATCACCAGCGATCCCTCTTCGCCCTGAATTTCACTGGGGATATGGGAGTCGCTGACCTTGGAGTGCAGCAGCGTCACGTCGAAATCACCGTAGTCCATGATCACCGAACCGTGCCCGTCAACGCCGCTCTCCAGCAGCGTCGCCTGCGCCTGAACACGCAGCGGATCGCCCCAGAGCGCCAGCGCGCTGGCGAGGCTGTAGTAGCCGATATCCATAATCGACCCGTTGGACCAGCGCGGTTCAAAGGTGTTGGGTCGTTCGCCGTTGAGGTAGCGCGGGTAACGGGATGAATACTGGCAGTAGTTGAACAGCGCTTTGCGCAGCCTGCCGATTTGCGGCAGCGCCTGACGCAGCGCCAGGAAATTGGGCAGGCTGGCAGTTTTAAAGGCTTCAAACAGCACCACGCCGTTTTCGCGCGCGCAGGCGATCATCTGTTCCGCTTCGTGCAGGTTGGAGGCCAGCGGCTTTTCGCAGATCACATGCTTTTTATGGCGTAAAAACAGCAGCGCCTGTTCGCAGTGCAGGGCGTTAGGGCTGGCGAGATAGACGGCGTCAATTTCATCGGAAGCGGCCATCTGTTCCAGCGAAAGAAACAGATGCGCGACGCCGTAATCCTTGTTAAAAGCCTGCGCCTGCTCCAGCGTGCGCGAGTAAACCGCCGTCAGCGTCATGGCGCCGGTTTGCTGCGCGGCCTCGACAAACTGCCGGGTAATCCAGTTAGTGCCTACAATAGCGAAGCGAATCATAAGTCAGTCAGGCTCCTGATCCTTAGCGAAGAGATGCAGAGTAACATGTGCGGCGGTTCGTGCAATGACAACACCGCGCAGGCGATTTGATCCTGCGATCCGCCTTCCAATATGATGGTGCTTCGCCTGAATTCAGGGAACCGCAACAGAAGGATGCGATGTGAGCAGCAGTAAACATGTACTGAACTGGACCAGCATTATGGTCGCGATCCCGGTCGGCTGTGCGGCATCGCTGGTGACGCTGGGCTTTCGACACCTGATAGCGCTGATCAACCAACTGCTGTTTCACAGTGACCGCGACATTACCGTGGCGATAACCGCCTGGCCCTGGTTTTTCTGGCCGTTGCTGGTCGGCGCAGGTGGAGTGATCGCAGGTTTTTTTCTGCGCTATGCCACCTCGCTGGAGCGCCAGCAAACCAGCAAGACTGACTATCTCGACGTGATTAACGCGCGTCTCGACGTCGTGCCGACTAAAACCTCGCTGTTCCGCGCGCTATCATCCATCGCCAGCATCGGCAGCGGCGCGTCGGTGGGGAAAGAGGGGCCGATGGTGCAGCTTTCCGCGCTCTGCGGCAGCCTGATGGGGCGCTTCTGCTTTAAATGCACCACGCTCAGCAACAGCGAGATCGTCGCCATGGCCGCCGCCGCCGGGCTGGCGTCGGTTTACCACGCGCCGCTCGCCTCGGCGATTTTCGTCGCGGAAATCGCCTTCGGCATTACTGCGCTGCAACGGTTGATTCCGCTGATTATCGCGGCGGCGACGGCGGTAATGACCATGTGGTCGCTCGGCTACCGCAACGCGCTTTACCCCTTTGCCGAGGTACAGTTTCAACTCAGCCCGACCACACTGCTGCTGACTGTGGCGATCGGCCTGCTGGCCGGCCTGCTGGGCTGGGCGATGCTTACGCTGATCGGCCGCAGCAGGCAACTCTTTGCAAAAGTAAAAAGCCTGCCGCTGCGCCTGGGGCTGGGCGGCGTGCTGGTGGGCGCGCTGGCGATCGTCTCCACCGATATTCTCGGCAACGGCTATGAAGTGATCGTCAATATTATGGCGGGACGCTATCTGCTGCCCGCGCTGGCGCTGCTGCTGCTGTTGAAAATGGCGGCCACGGCGCTGTCGGTGGGATCGAATGCGGTCGGCGGGCTGTTTACGCCTTCGCTGCTGGTGGGCGCGCTGCTGGGCGTGATCCTCGCCACGCTGGCGCTACAGGCGGGGCTGCCGATTGGCAACGCGCTGCTGTTTGCCGTGGTCGGCATGGCTGCGATGCTGGCGGCGGTCAGCCAGGCGCCGCTGATGGCGATGCTGATGGTGCTGGAAATGACGCTGAACAGCAGCCTGCTGTTTCCGGTGATGATCGCCAGCGTGCTGGCGGCGATGCTCGCCTGGCGTTTACAGGCCGCCAGTACCTATCCGGTGGTGACGCAGCATTTTAACCGCGCCGACGCCAAGCTCGATTTTGATAATGGCGTTATCGAGCAGTTTATCGTGCCCGGCGCGGCGTTGCAGCCGCATGAGTCGGTTGGCCGCGCGCTGGCGGTCAGCTCGCTGAAGAAGGAGCGCTATGTTTACGTGATCAACGATCTGGGCCACTTTCTCGGCGCGGTGTCGATTCACGATATCTCGCGTAAGATCCTCGATCGCGAGCTGACGCTCGATTCGCCGGTAATTTTGGTAATGGACGGCCAGTTTCCCTGCGTGTTCCGCAATCAGACCATTCGCGAGGGATGGGAGGCGTTCGCGCAGGTCACGCTGGAGCGCCTGCCGGTGCTGAATAATCCGCAGGATCGTAAATACCTCGGCGCGTTGACCAAAACCAGCCTGATAAGAAAGGCGAAAGATTTTATCTGACTTAACCGGCGTTGCCTTGTAGCGCCTGGTGCGTCAGCCACAGCCGGGTGTCGAACTCCAGCTGATGATAATCCGGCTCCATATGGCAGCAGAGCTGGTAAAACGCCTTGTTATGATCCTTTTCTTTAATATGCGCCAGCTCATGCACCACGATCATGCGCAAAAACGCTTCCGGCGCCTGACGGAACAGGCTGGCGACGCGGATCTCCGCTCTCGCTTTCAGCTTGCCGCCCTGAATCTGCGACACGGCGGTATGCAGGCCGAGCGCATGTTTTATCACGCGGATTTTGCTGTCGTAGATCACCTTATTCAGCGGCGCCGCGTTGCGTAAATAACGGTTTTTCAGCGCCAGCGTATAGTCGTACAGCGCTTTATCGCTGGTGACGTTGTGCATATCGGGGTAGCGTTTTTCCAGCACCTCGCCGAGGCGCTGTTGATCGATAAGGGTCTGCACCTGGCGCAGCAGCGTGTCAGGATAGCCCTGAAGATAAATTAACGATGACATGACGCGACTCGAATAAAAAGGCAGTATACTGCGCCCCCGCTTTCGGGGCGAAAAGATGCGCAATAGTACCACGCCGAGGAATCCATGAGCCAACCAGAACTGAGCCAACGCACCCTGACCTTACACCGCTTCCCGCGCATGCAGGAAGAAAACCCGCTGCAGGCGTGGGACGCGGCGGATGAATATCTGTTGCAGCAGGCGCTGCCTGCGCCGGAGCAAGGGCCGCTGCTGGTATTCAACGACAGCTTCGGCGCGCTCGCCTGTACGCTGGATCGCCCGCTGTACAGTATCAGCGACTCATGGATTAGCCAGCAGGCGACGCGGCAAAACCTGCGCGACAACGAGCTGGATGAAGATCGCGTGGTGCTGCTCGACAGCCTGGCGCCGCTGCCCGCCGCGCCCGCCTGCGTGCTGATTAAGATACCGCGCACGCTGGCGCTGCTGGAGCATCAGCTGCGTCAATTGCGCGATGTGGTGACGCCGGAGACGGTAATAATCGCCGGCGCGCGCGCGAAGGATATCCATACGTCTACGCTGCAACTGTTCGAACGCATCCTCGGCCCGACGAAAACCTCGCTGGCGTGGAAAAAAGCGCGGCTGGTTTACAGCACTTACGCCGCCCCGACGCTGAAGCCTCAGCCGGAGACCCTGAGCTGGCCGCTGGACGACACGCCGTATCAGATCCATAACCACGCTAACGTCTTTTCACGCAGCGGACTGGATATCGGCGCGCGCTTTTTTATGCAGCATCTGCCTGATAACATCAACGGCGAAATCGTCGATCTCGGCTGCGGCAACGGCGTGATTGGCCTGATGGCGCTGGAGATGAACCCGCAGGCGGAGGTACATTTCTTTGACGAGTCCTGGATGGCGGTCGCCTCCAGCCGGATGAACGTAGAGATTAACCGGCCGCAGGATATGGCGCGCAGCCATTTTCAGGTGGGCAATGCGCTGAGCGGCTTTCCGGCCGACCGTCTGCATGCCGTGCTGTGCAACCCGCCGTTTCATCAGCAGAGCGCGGTCACCGATCATATCGCCTGGCAGATGTTCCGCGATGCGCGCCGCTGCCTGCAATATGGCGGCGAACTGCGCATCGTCGGCAACCGCCATCTCGATTATTACCGCAAAATGAAGAAGCTGTTCGGCAACTGCACGCTGATCGCCTCCAACAAAAAGTTTGTGGTGCTGCGATCCGTTAAGCTGCGCTGATGTGCTGATGTGCTGATGTGCTGATGCGGCAGCCCGTCGACCGGTTGATCGGCGTGCCGCCTACAGCGCCAGCGCCAGCCGGGTGCCCTGCGCGATAGCGCGGCGCGCATCCAGCTCCAGCGCGACGTCCGCGCCGCCGATAATATGCACTGGCTTGCCTGACGCTTCCAGCGGCGCGGCCAGCGCCCGGTTTGGCTCCTGTCCGGCGCAGATAATGACCTGATCCACCGGCAGCGTTATCGCATGGCCGTCGCGCAGTAAATGCAGCCCTTCGTCGTCGATACGCTGATACTGCACGCCTCCCCACATCTCCACGCCGCGCGCCAGCAGGCTGTTCCGATGAATCCAGCCGGTAGTTTTCCCCAGCCCGGCGCCCGGTTTTCCCGCCTTGCGCTGCAACAGCCAGATCTGACGTAGGCTCGGCTGCGGCTGCGCGCGCGTCAGGCCGCCCCGCTGTTGCAGCGTCCGATCGATGCCCCATTCGCGGCAGAAGTCGGCGCTCTCCAGGCTGTCGGCGCGGTCGCTGTGGCTGAGGAAGCTGGCGGTATCAAAGCCGATGCCGCCCGCGCCGATAATGGCGACGCGCTGGCCGACCGGTTTTTTATCGCGCAACACATCCAGATAGCTCAGCACCTTGGGGTGATCGACGCCTTCGATCGCCGGCAGGCGCGGCACAATGCCGGTTGCCAGCACGATCTCGTCAAAATCGCGCAGCATACCTGCGTCGGCGCGGCAGTTCAGCCGTACGTCGACGTGCAATAGCGCGAGCTGGGTGCGGTAGTAGCGTAGGGTTTCGTTGAACTCCTCTTTGCCGGGGATCTGGCGCGCCACGTTAAACTGGCCGCCGATGTCTGCGGCGGCGTCAAACAGCGTGACGCGATGGCCGCGCTGCGCGGCGTTGACGGCGAATGCCAGCCCGGCGGGCCCAGCGCCCACTACCGCAATACTTTTCCGCACCGCAGCAGGCGACTCCGGCATCAGAGTTTCATGGCAGGCGCGCGGGTTCACCAGGCAGGAGGTGACTTTGCCGGCAAAAATCTGGTCGAGACAGGCCTGATTGCAGCCGATGCAGGTATTAATTTCAGCGGCCCGGCCCGCCTGCGCCTTACTGACAAAGGCGCCGTCCGCCAGAAAAGGACGCGCCATCGAGATCATATCTGCGCAGCCGTCATCCAGCAGACGTTGCGCCACCTCCGGCTGGTTGATGCGGTTAGTGGCGATCAACGGCAGCGTCACATGCTGGCGCAGCGTGCGCGTGACCCAGCCGAACGCGGCGCGCGGCACCGAGGTGGCGATAGTGGGAATGCGCGCCTCGTGCCAGCCGATGCCGGTATTGATCAGCGTGGCGCCTGCCGCTTCGATCGCCTGCGCCAGTTGAATGGTCTCCTCCAGCGTATTGCCCTCCGGCACCAGATCGAGCATCGACAGGCGGTAGATAAGAATAAAATGGGGACCGGTCGCCGCGCGCACCGCCTCGACGATCGCCAGCGCAAAGCGCATCCGACGGGTAAAATCGCCGCCCCATTCATCGCTGCGCTGGTTGGTGCGCGCCGTGAGGAACTGATTGATCAGATAGCCTTCGGAACCCATGATCTCCACGCCGTCATAGCCCGCCTGCTGCGCCAGCGACGCACAGCGGGCGAAATCGGCAATCAGCTGGACTATCGCCTCATGCGTCAGCGCCTGCGGCGTAAAGGGATTAATCGGCGCCTGTAGCGGCGAGGGCGCGACCAGTGCAGGCTGATAGCTGTAGCGTCCGGCGTGCAGGATCTGCAGCGCGATCTTACCGCCGTGCTGGTGAACCGCATCGGTCACAATGCGATGATGGGGCAGCTGTGCTTCACTGTTCAGCACCGAGCCGCCCGCTGTCACCACGCCTTCCGGCGAAGGGGCGATGCCGCCGGTGACAATCAGCGCCACGCCGTTTGCGGCGCGCTCGGCGTAAAAGGCCGCCAGCCGCTCCGGCCCGTCGGGCCGCTCCTCCAGACCGGTATGCATCGAGCCCATCAGCACGCGATTCTTAAGCTGGATAAAGCCAAGATCGAGCGGATCAAAAAGCGAAGGCGTGATCGACATAGGCTGCTCACCTGAATGTTAATCTTTTGTTGGTGGTCGGATGAGTTGACTGTAGCGATCGCGTACAGAAAGGAAAGCGGTGGAGCGTCAGGCTGTGAGATATATCAAAAAAGCAGGCCGCCCGCTGTTGCCTCAGCGGGCGGGATAAACAACATGGCGGCTTTAATTCAGATTTAGCGCCTTCAGCCGCGCCAGCAGCATCGTTTCCAGCACCTGAACCTCATTGACGACATCCTGACAGAGTGCGTCGATCAGCCGATCCTCGCGGCGGCTGTTTTCCAGCTGCTGACAAAGCGCCTCCAGCCGCTCGGCGTTCAGCAGCCGCGCGCCGCCTTTCAGCGTATGCGCCAGCGTGGTGAGCTCATCGTGTTGACGACACGCCAGCAGTTTCTCCGCTAGCTGCCGGTGGCTTTCGATAGCGCTTTCAATCAGTCTGGCACAGGCGGCGGGATCGACCGCGCTCAGCTGATCGAGCAGACCGTTGCCGAGAGCCGCGGGCGCGCCGCCGGGCACCGACATTGAGATAAAGCTCCTCAGCGTTTCGATATTGGCAGGTTTAAACAGGCAGCAGTTCATGCCAGCCTCCAGGCAGCGCTGCTGGATCGCTTTTTCCGCCGAGGCGGTCAGGCCGACAATGACGACCGGCTTAATACCCAGTTCCGCCTCGCGCTGGCGCAGCAGACGCGTAAAGGCGAAGCCGTCCATACCCGGAATATTGCAGTCGGTAATAATCAGGTCGAAGCGGTTTTTCTGCTGTTCCCACAGTTCAAGCGCCTGCGTCGCCCGCTCGGTTTCCGTCACCTCATGGCCCAGCCAGGTGAGCTGCTGCGCCAGCAGCAGACGGTTGGGTGCGTGATCTTCCACAATCAGGATCCGTCGCGCGCTGTTGTCGACGGGCTGCCTGACGTCGGCATCGGCGGACATGCACGGCTGGCAAAGCGGCGCAGTAAAGCGGAACAGAAACACCGAGCCTGCACCGGGTTCGCTTTCTACGCTGATTTCGCCCCCCAGCAGGCGCGCCAGATGGCGGCAGATGCTCAGGCCCAGCCCGGTGCCCGCCTGCTGACTCAAACGATCGCCCGCCTGCACGAACGGCTCAAAAATTTTATGCAGATCGTTAGGGCTAATGCCGCAGCCGGTATCGCTAATGCGTAGCAGATAGCTGCCGCGATCGCTTTCCAGCGCGACGTCCGTTTGCTGCAACAGCGCGATCTCCACTTCGCCGACGCGGGTAAACTTGAGCGCGTTGCTCAGCAGGTTGGCCGCGATCTGATTAAACATCGTCGCGTCAGTGAGGACGCAGGGATTTTCAACGGCGATCAGCTTGTTGAAGCGCAGGCCGAGCGCGTCCGCCTTACTGTGAAACAGCGTAAACAGCTGTTCGACAATGGTGACAAGGTTGACATTGGTCGGCTCCGGCTGAAAAACGCCTGACTCGATTTTCGACAGATCCAGCACATTGCCGATCAGGCTTTGCAGCGCGGTGGCCGACTCATAGGCGGCGGTAATATTCGGGCCGAGCGGCCGCGTTGAACGACGTATCTCCAGCTCCAGCAGGCCGATGATCGCATGGAGCTGCGTGCGGATATCGTGGCTGGTATTAGCCAGAAAACGGCTTTTAAATTCGTTCGCGCGATCCGCTTCCTCTTTCGCTTTTTCCAGCGCGGTAAGCAGCTCATAGCGCTCGGTGATATCCAGCCAGCCGCCGATGATGCCGACGATATTGTCAGCGTGATCGCGATAGGGCAGCGCCCAGTGCAGCGTATAATAATCACGGCCCTGATAGCGCAGCTTAAGATCCTGCACCAGCGGCTCGCCTTCCCGAAAGGTTTGCGTATAGATCTCCTGAAACGGCTGAGCCGCTTCGAAATCCGCGGGAAGCTCTTCCAGCGTGGAGCCAAGCAGCTGCTCGCGCGGACGCTGTAGAAAATCGACGTAGGCCTTGTTGCAGTGTTGCAGCCGCATCTGTCGGTCGCGCACGTACATCACCACCGGCGACTCGTCGAACAAGGTATTGGTGAAGGTTAACTGGTTTTTCAATGCCTGTTCGACGCGAGTGCGCTCGCGGATTATTCGCTGTAAATGGCGATTCCAGAGCAGCACCAGCAGAGCGACCAGCCCGACCGCCAGCACAATTTTAATCAGCAGGCTGTTATAGTAGGGCCACCCGCTGCCGCTGGCGGTCTGATGGGCGTTCTGCCAGCGCAACACGATTTTTTCCTGCGTAATGCGTGAAATGCCCAGCAGTGCTTTATTGATGATATGCATCAATTCGCTGTTTTCACGTGGCGTCGCCATAACGTAGCGGGCGGGCGCGTCGCCCACTGTGCGGATGATGCGCAGCAGGCCGGGATAATTGTTATTGAGCTGATAATCGGCCACCAGCTTGGGCTGAATAATCGCGTCGACTTCACCCTGCGCCAGCAGGTCGAACGCCTGCTGCGCGTTATCGACCAGCTGAACCTTATAGCCGGGATAGTGCCGCTTCAGCCACTCCAGCATCGGACTTTTTCTTTCCATCGCCAGCAGCTTGTCGCGCAGCTGAGAGAGTGATGCCGTCGCTGCCCCGTGGTTGCGCTGCACCATCACCCAGGGCGTAACGATATAAGGGCGCGAATAGATCAGTGCCGGATCGGGCTTTTCGGGCGCCAGCTCGGCGGGATAAAGTACCAGCGGATTGCTGCCGCCATTCTGGTCGACCCAGGTAAACGTAAAGCCGGCCCGTTCGCCGATCAGCCGCAGGAATTCGGCGTCGATGCCTTCTGGCTCATTATCATGACCGCTAATCGACAGCGGCGGCGCGCCGTGATTCAGCTTGACGGGAATCCTGGGATGCTGCTGCAGCCAAAGCGCATCTTCCGCATTTAGCATTAATGGATTCGCCTTCTGAACAAACGACGAATCAAGCCCCCAACGGGCGATGATGCGCTGGCGGCCAGACAGCGGAATATTTTGCAGCACGATATCTAAGGCCTGAGCCAGCTGCGGCTGCGTGGCGGACACGCCGAATGAGAGGTTCATGTCGGGAATGGAATAGTTAGCGGTCAGGCTAATCAGGCTGCCGTAGCCGTAGCGGCGCAGGAACTCAATGCTGGCGGCACTGCCCCACATGGCGTCAGCCTGGCCGAAGGCGACGGCGGCGAGTGCCATTTCCGGGCTGCGGTAATGCTGCAGGCGCATATCGGGAAAATGACGCTGCAGCTGTTGCGTAAAGGCGGGGGCGTTGGCCCAGGCGAGTACCGGCTGGCCATTGCGCTTAAAGCCGAGCAGTGAACGATCGTGCTGAATAATGACCGGATAGTCGAGCAGCCAGGGCGTGGTGGCAATCACGCCGTCGGTGCCATAAAGATGCGGATTATAAAAAGCGATCATATCCAGCTGCTGCTTTCTCAGCGCCTGCAGGGCGTCGGCCGGCGTATCGTAAGCGATGAGCTGCAGTTCTATGCCCAGCATTCTTTTTAGCGCGCTCAGATAATCGGCGGCAATGCCCTCAAATTTATCGGACTCCATATTATGATAAACCGGCGGTCGCGGCGGCCCAGGGATACCGACGCGTAACAGCGGCGGTAAAACGAAATTTTTTAATCCTTTAACCTCTTCTTTTTGCGGTACGACAATGTCCGCGTTGACCTGAAGGGTTAATTCATGCGGCTGCGCCAGAGCCGTTAAGGTAAAGAGGAATAAAAAGATATAAAAGTATAAATTTCTTATCGTCATTAATCCTTCCCTGATAGTTCAGCATAGTAA
>NZ_JANION010000112.1:0-29693 GCF_024610815.1 Mixta sp. | reverse complement strand
ACATAAAATAGCTGGCTTAAAGAATTTAATAACGTTTTTACTTATTTCCAGTAATTACGTTTAGCGCGCTGAAGCTTTTCATAAGCGGCCAGCAGAGCCTGATGCGCAGGGAAGGCCTGTAATTCATTATCAACCGGCTGCAAGCCGTAGAAAGGCGCTTCGCCGCTTAACGCTGCCGAGGCCGCTTCAACCGCGTCAGCGCCGTACATGCGTACAAACGCAGAGTAGTATTGCTGCGGATCACGTTCCTCCTCCTGCGTCAGCAGCAATAGCGTCTGCAGGCAGCGATAGTAATTCGCACGCTCGGTGGTAAAGACCGAGCTGTTGAATTCCATCGTCCATTCGGTCCAGATCAGCGCCTGATCCAGATCGCCGCCCGCCAGAGCCAGCATCGCTTTCAGCTCGCCGATGCGCAAAGTGTACCAACCATTATCTTTACCGGTCGCCAGGCCCAGCAGTTCGCGCACGCGCGTAAAGTCATCGTGGCCTTCTTCATCCAGCTGCTCAATCAGGGCCAGATAATCCTCTTTATCCCACTGGCTGTCTGGCAGCGCCAACAGCGTTTCGCGCAGATCGGCTCCCATATTGTTATTCGCCAGCAGCAGATCTTCCGCCGGATAGATATCGGACATGCCGGGCACGATAATACGGCAGGCGTAGACATCCAGATGCTCGTAATCCGCGATATAAACCTCTTTGCCTTCCGCCTTGAAGATGTCCATCAGCGTCGCGAACTCTTCTTCTGTGCTGCCATCGAAGCGCCAGTCGACAAACGGATAATCCGCCTGTTCTTTAAACAGATCCCATGAAATGGCGCCGCTGGAGTCAATGAAGTGCGTTTCCAGGTTGGCATGTTCGGCAACTTCTTCATCGTCAAAGGTCGGCGGCGTGAAGACGTCTAAATCTTTCAGGCCGCGGCCCTGCAGCAGCTCAGTAACGGTGCGCTCCAGCGCCACGCCGAAATCAGGATGCGCGCCAAACGAAGCGAAACAGGTGCCGTTTGCCGGGTTAAACAGAACCACGCAAATCACAGGGTATTTCCCGCCCAGCGAAGCGTCAAAAGCGAAAATCGGGAAACCTTCCGCTTCAAGGCGCACAATGGCTTCCACCACGCCTGGATAACGCGCCAGAACGTCCTGCGGAATCGCAGGCAGGCTGATAGCTTCAGCGATGATGCGATTTTTTACGTAGCGCTCGAAAACTTCTGAAAGCCCCTGCACGCGCGCTTCATTCGGGGTATTGCCTGCGGACATGCCGTTAGAGACGTACAGGTTGCCGATAATATTCATCGGAATATAAACGGTCTGTTGGTCAGACTGACGCGTAAAGGGCAGCGCGCAAATGCCGCGCGCCGCATTGCCGGACTGCAGATCGATAAGTCCGCTGGCGCTCAGCTCGTTTTCCGGGTCGTAAAACGCGCGCAGACCAGGGTCGAGAATGCCTTCTGGCAGAGTGTCATTCTCCGGCAACGGAAACCATTTTTCATTGGGATAGTGGACAAAATCGCCGTTGGCAATCGACTCGCCCAACCAGAAGTCCGCAAAAAAATAGTTGGTCGAGAGACGTTCAAAATATTCGCCCAACGCAGAGGCTAACGCAGCTTTCTTGCTGGCGCCTTTACCGTTAGTAAAACAAAGCGGGCAATCGCGGTCGCGAATATGCACCGACCAGACGTTAGGCACCGGGTTCAGCCAGGACGCTTCTTCAATATTAAAGCCCAGATCCTGTAATTTTTGCTGAAAGCGAGCGATGGAATCTTCCAGAGCGGCATCTTTGCCTGGAATAAAGGTTTGAGTCATGTTGCCTACTATAGGTTGGTTGAGCGTAAAGCGCGCAATGATACGGATTTTCCCTTCAGGACGCTATTGAAGGACTAAGATTTCCTGGCCCCTATGCTGCCAAAACTCTCGCTTTCTTTCTGTTTCAATGATTCCCCGATGCGTGAAACCTCACAAAATATCGTACCGCTTTGCTTTCACCGTACAAGCTGTTGCGACAGGGTAGAGCAAAATGTGATCTCGCCCAGAGAAATGTTTGCAGCAGGCTGATGGCAGTGATAAAACCGATAGCCTATTCATAATCAACAGATCTGACAGTGGTGACGGGAAATGACGCAGGTTTATAATTTCAGCTCCGGTCCGGCAATGTTGCCGGTAGAAGTGCTTCGTCGTGCAGAGCAAGAGCTTTGCAACTGGAATGGACTCGGCACCTCAGTGATGGAGATCAGCCATCGTAGCAAGGAATTTATTCAGGTTGCGGAGGAAGCAGAAAAAGATTTACGCGATCTGCTGAAAATTCCCGATAACTATAAAGTTTTATTCTGTCATGGCGGCGCGCGCGCGCAGTTTGCAGCGGTGCCGATGAATCTGTTGGGCGCGGCGAAAACGGCAGACTATATCGATGGCGGATACTGGGCGCACAGCGCTATTCAGGAAGCGAAAAAATATTGCGCGCCGAACGTGATTGACGTGAAAGTGCAGAAGGACGGCAAACGCGCCCTGTTGCCGATGCGCGAATGGACGCTCAGCGATGATGCCGCCTACGTCCATTTTTGCCCTAATGAGACCATCGACGGCCTGGCTATCGACGAGCAGCCTGATTTCGGCGATAAAATCGTGGTCGCCGACTTCTCCTCCACCATCCTTTCTCGGCCTATCGAGGTCAGCCGCTACGGGGTGATTTATGCCGGTGCGCAAAAAAATGTCGGCCCGGCAGGGCTGACGCTGGTTATTGTGCGGGAAGACTTGTTGGGCAAGGCGCAACAGGCGCTGCCTTCAGTGCTGGACTATAAAACGCTGGCCGATAACGATTCGATGTTTAATACCCCGCCTACTTTTGCGTGGTACCTGTCTGGTCTGGTGTTTAAATGGCTGAAAGAGCGCGGCGGCGTTAGCGAAATCGACAAAATTAATCAGGCTAAAGCGGATCTGCTTTACGGCACTATCGATCGCAGCGATTTTTACCGCAACG
The DNA here is from genome assembly GCF_024610815.1 of Mixta sp. Lineage (NCBI taxonomy): Bacteria > Pseudomonadati > Pseudomonadota > Gammaproteobacteria > Enterobacterales > Erwiniaceae > Mixta > Mixta sp. The sequence goes on along the minus strand of NZ_JANION010000112.1, from coordinate 26,723 downwards.
ATGTTGCTGTCGCTAACCGTTCGCGCATGAATGTGCCTTTCCAGCTGGCTGACGCTTCCCTTGACGCGTTGTTCCTGGAAGAGTCGTTTGCTGCCGGACTGCACGCGCTGAAAGGCCATCGCGTTGTCGGGGGGATGCGTGCCTCTATCTATAATGCGATGCCGCTTGAGGGTGTTAAAGCGTTGACTGATTTTATGACTGACTTTGAACGTCGTCACGGCTGATCGGACTGTTTTACGTGTTGCTGAGAACCTCGTTCCAATACGAGGTTCCCTTGTTCTGGCTTTATGGAGAGAAGTTTTCACATGCAGGAATCCCTGACCCTACAACCCATCGCTCGCGTTGACGGCACGGTTAATTTGCCCGGCTCGAAAAGCGTTTCTAACCGTGCTTTGCTTCTGGCGGCGCTGGCTCAGGGAACGACGCGGCTGACCAACCTGTTAGACAGCGATGACGTTAAACATATGCTTAATGCGCTTAGCGCGTTGGGGATCGGCTACACGCTTTCGCCGGATCGTACCGTTTGTGAAGTGAGCGGCAACGGCGGCCCATTAAAGGCCGCGGGCGCGCTGGAGCTTTTTCTTGGCAATGCCGGCACCGCAATGCGTCCCCTGGCCGCCGCGCTCTGTCTGGCGGACAACGACATCGTGCTCACCGGTGAGCCGCGCATGAAAGAGCGCCCGATTGGGCATTTAGTCGATGCGCTGCGTCAGGGCGGCGCGCGTATCGATTACCTTGAGCAGGTCGACTATCCGCCGCTACGCATTCACGGCGGTTTCACCGGCGGCGAGGTCAGCGTCGACGGCAGCGTCTCAAGCCAGTTCTTAACCGCGCTGTTAATGGCTGCGCCGCTGGCGCCGCAGAACACCGAGATTGTTATTAAAGGCGATCTCGTCTCCAAACCTTATATCGATATCACATTGCATTTAATGCAGCGGTTCGGCGTATCGGTAGAAAATCATAACTACCAACGCTTTTCGATCCGCGGCCAGCAAAGCTATGTTTCGCCAGGCGACTATCTGGTGGAAGGCGACGCCTCTTCCGCCTCCTATTTTCTTGCCGCAGCGGCGATAAAAGGCGGGACGGTGCGCGTAACGGGCGTCGGCCGCGACAGTGTGCAAGGCGATATCCGTTTCGCTGACGTATTGGAAAAAATGGGCGCGCAAATAGAGTGGGGCGACGACTATATCGCTTGTACGCGCGATCGACTGCAGGCGGTGAATATGGATATGAATCATATCCCCGATGCGGCAATGACTATCGCTACCGCCGCGCTGTTTGCGGAAGGCACGACGGTGCTGCGCAATATCTATAACTGGCGGGTAAAAGAGACCGATCGTCTGTCCGCGATGGCAACAGAATTGCGTAAGGTAGGCGCAGAAGTGGAAGAGGGGCATGATTTCATCCGCATTACGCCGCCAGAATGCATTCGCTCCGCGGAGATAGGCACCTATAACGATCACCGTATGGCGATGTGTTTTTCACTGGTGGCGTTGTCGGATACGGCCGTCACGATCCTCGATCCGAAATGCACAGCCAAAACCTTCCCTGACTACTTCGATCGTCTGGCAGCCATCAGCACGCCTGCCTGAGAAGCCGCAGTTTTGCCGTTCTCTTCCGCCTGAGGAGTGACGGCAAACACGTTTCGCCATTTTTTGCCGGCAAAGGATCTTCTTAAAAAGAAGAATATTTAATGCCTGTCTATGCTTAAAGATAACGTTCGGGAGGATTGCAGCGTATAATACGCCGCGACCTGGCAGTAAATGCAGGTAGTCATAAGAACGACCAGCAGCAACAGGAGAATAAAATGACGGCAACAGCCCCGGTAATTACCATTGATGGACCAAGCGGCGCCGGTAAAGGCACGCTGTGTAAGGCTATGGCCGAAGCGCTGCAGTGGCACCTGCTTGACTCCGGCGCTATTTATCGCGTACTTGCGCTGGCGGCTTTACACCATCAGGTAGATATCGAATCAGAAGAGGCGCTGGTGCCTATCGCCGCGCATTTGGATGTGCGCTTTATCTCTACCGATGGCGAGATGGCGGTCATTCTCGAAGGCGAAGACGTTACCGGTGAGATTCGCACTCAGGATGTCAGCAATACGGCGTCGAAGGTTGCCGCATTTCCTCGTGTGCGTGAAGCATTGCTGCGCCGTCAGCGCGCGTTTCGCGACGCGCCAGGCCTGATTGCTGACGGCAGAGATATGGGAACCGTGGTTTTCCCCGATGCGCCGGTAAAGATTTTTCTCGACGCCAGCTCCGAAGAGCGGGCGCACCGCCGTATGCTGCAGTTGCAGGAAAAGGGCTTTAGTGTTAACTTTGAACGCCTTTTAGCCGAGATAAAGGAGCGCGACGAGCGCGACCGTAACCGAGCTATTGCGCCGCTGGTACCAGCGGAAGATGCTTTAGTGCTGGATTCAACCAGCATGAGCATCGAACAGGTCATCGACACCGCGCTGAGTTATGCCCGCGATAAGCTGGCATTAGCGTAAGCCGGCGGCAGAACAGATGCTATAACCTGATGCTATGGACAGTCATCAGGCATGTTAAACAACCCCATCCGGCAGGAAGTCAGGTGGACGTTAAATTTACCTATCTAAAGATTAAATATGACTGAATCTTTTGCTCAACTCTTTGAAGAATCCCTGAAAGAAATCGAAACCCGCCCGGGTTCCATCGTTCGTGGTGTTGTTGTTGCTATCGACAAAGATGTCGTACTGGTTGACGCCGGTCTGAAATCTGAGTCTGCCATTCCGGCTGAGCAGTTCAAGAACGCCCAGGGCGAGATTGAAATCCAGGTTGGTGACGAAGTTGACGTTGCTCTGGATGCAGTAGAAGACGGCTTCGGTGAAACCCTGCTGTCTCGTGAGAAAGCGAAGCGTCACGAAGCATGGCTGATGCTGGAAAAAGCTTACGAAGAAGCTGCAACTGTAACTGGCGTGATCAACGGCAAAGTCAAGGGCGGCTTCACTGTTGAGCTGAACGGTATTCGTGCGTTCCTGCCAGGCTCTCTGGTTGACGTGCGTCCGGTGCGCGATACGCTGCACCTGGAAGGCAAAGAGCTTGAATTCAAAGTAATCAAGCTGGACCAGAAGCGCAACAACGTTGTTGTATCTCGTCGTGCCGTTATCGAATCTGAAAACAGCGCAGAACGCGATCAGCTGCTGGAAAACCTGCAGGAAGGCATGGAAGTCAAAGGTATCGTTAAGAACCTCACTGACTACGGCGCATTCGTCGATCTCGGCGGCGTTGACGGCCTGCTGCACATCACTGACATGGCATGGAAACGCGTTAAGCATCCGAGCGAAATCGTCAACGTGGGCGACGAAATCACTGTTAAAGTGCTGAAGTTCGACCGCGAACGTACCCGTGTGTCTCTGGGCCTGAAACAGCTGGGCGAAGATCCGTGGGTAGCTATCGCTAAACGTTACCCGGAAGGCACCAAGCTGACCGGTCGCGTAACCAACCTGACTGATTACGGCTGCTTCGTGGAAATCGAAGAAGGCGTTGAAGGTCTGGTGCACGTGTCTGAAATGGACTGGACCAACAAAAACATCCACCCGTCCAAAGTTGTTAACGTTGGCGACGTGGTAGAAGTGATGGTTCTGGACATCGACGAAGAGCGTCGTCGTATCTCCCTGGGCCTGAAACAGTGCAAAGCTAACCCGTGGCAGCAGTTCGCGGAAACCCATAACAAGGGCGACCGTGTTGAAGGTAAAATCAAGTCAATCACTGACTTCGGTATCTTCATCGGCCTGGAAGGCGGCATCGACGGTCTGGTTCACCTGTCTGACATCTCCTGGAACGCGACTGGCGAAGAAGCGGTTCGCGAGTACAAGAAGGGTGACGAAATCGCCGCAGTCGTTCTGCAGGTTGATGCAGAGCGCGAGCGTATCTCCCTGGGCGTTAAGCAGCTGGCAGAAGACCCGTTCAACAACTACATCTCTCTGAACAAGAAAGGTGCGATTGTTACTGGTAAAGTAACTGCAGTTGACGCTAAAGGTGCTACAGTTGAATTAGCAGACGGCGTTGAAGGCTACCTGCGCGCTTCTGAAGCTTCACGCGACCGCGTTGAAGACGCTACTCAGGTACTGAATGTTGGTGACGAAGTTGAAGCCAAATTCACCGGCGTTGATCGCAAAAACCGCGTTGTAAGCCTGTCTGTACGTGCTAAAGACGAAGCTGACGAGAAAGATGCAATTGCTTCTGTTAACAATAAACAGGAAGAAAGCAACTTCTCTAACGCTATGGCTGAAGCATTTAAAGCGGCTAAAGGCGAGTAATCGTCTTATGGAACCGGGTTGCCTGTGGGCGCCCGGCTCCATGAGCAGGCTGTCAGACCATTCCAACAGGGATTAACCGGAGGACTTATGACCAAGTCAGAACTTATTGAAAGACTTGCGGCCCAGCAAACTCATATCCCGGCGAAAGCCGTAGAGGATGCGGTAAAAGAGATGCTTGAGCATATGGCCACAACGTTGGCTCAGGGCGAACGCATCGAAATCCGGGGGTTCGGCAGCTTCTCTTTGCATTACCGTGCGCCGCGCGTTGGTCGCAATCCGAAAACCGGCGATAAAGTGGAACTGGAAGGTAAATACGTTCCGCATTTTAAACCGGGTAAAGAGTTGCGCGATCGGGCGAACATTTACGGTTAAGCAGAAGACGACAAATAGAAAACGACACGATGGTGTCGTTTTTTTTTGCCTGTCATTCAGAGAATGCGCGCTGTCTCGCAGGCAAACTTTTAAGCAGGTAAAAAATAAAATAACTTTGTGCTACGGCTTCCGATAGTCCATAAACCTGCCTGCGCTTAGCGACGTCTCCCGGCATACTCATCCCAGATTTATAAGGATGAGACTATGCCATACACCCTGTCCGTACTGGCTTTCATGGCGGCAATCGGCACGCTTCCCTTACTCTTTTTGTCCCATTTACCGAATCTGACGACGTTAATTTTCCTGCTGGGCATGGCGCTGGGACTGATGATATTGCCGATGCGGAGCTTGCGCTTTATCGGTATCTACGGATTGTTTTTCGTCTGGGGTGTACTGGCGGCACAGCAGGCGCTGAGCCCTCTTATCCGGCTTACTCAGGGAACGGTAAAGGTGGAGGCGGAGATTCGTCAGGTATTGCTGGAAAAGGAAAGACTGATCGTCAGAATTCGCCAGCACAATGCGCAGCAGATTTTCCCGCCGCTTTATGCCAGCATCTCGATGGGCAAGGTGTAGAATAGATGGTGTGCCGGCCAGCGCTGGGAAATGACGCTGCGATTAAGCCCCGTGCACGGGCGTCTTAATGAAGGCGGATTCGATGCGCAGCGCTTCGCGTTGGCCAACAGTATGCCGTTGCAGGGCACGCTGCTGGCGATAAAATCGGTAAATGCCGACTGCTCATGGCTACATCGCCTGATTAATAAAGCCCAAAAGCAGTATCAGCATCTCCCCTGGCATGGCGTTATGACCGCCTTACTTTTTGGCGACAGACAGGATCTTAGCGCAGAAACGCGCAACATTCTGCGCGACACCGGCATCGCGCATTTAATGGCGATCTCCGGCATGCATATCAGTCTCGCCGGCTCGTTAGGCTGGGCAGCGGCACGGCTGCTGCAGTTTTTGCTCCCTGCGTGGCGCATAAACTATTCGTTGCCGCTGCTGTTTAGCCTGAGCGTGGCTGCGTTTTACTGCTGGCTTTCAGGAAGTCATCCACCAGCAATAAGGGCGATGATAGCGCTAAGCGCATGGGCAATAGTTCGTTTGCAACACATTAACTGCAGCAGCTGGCAAATCTGGCTGGTTTGCGTGGGCAGTATTTTGTTCTTCGATCCGCTAACGATCCTGTCTGACAGCTTTTGGCTGTCGATCATCGCCGTCGCCATCCTGCTGTTCTGGTACCAATGGTTTCCTCTGCCTGTGCGTTGGCGTTATCGCAGGCGCTGGATATTTTTGCAGCTGGCGCATCTTCAGGCAGGCATGTTGCTGCTGCTTATGCCCATTCAGGTCTTTATCTTTCATGGCGTTAGCCTGACGTCCCTGCCAGCGAACATGCTGGCGATTCCGATAGTGACTTTCGTTACCGTGCCGGCGCTGCTGTTTGCGTTGATCATGCCGACCGCCTGGCTGGCTTATCCGCTCTGGTGGCTGGCGGATCGCTCTCTGGCGCTGGTATTTTATCTGCTCACGCAGTTGCCTGAAGGATGGCTGCCGCTTGGGAAAACGGCGATGACGGCCAGTGTGGTTGTATGGCTACTGTTAATCGCTTTTCGCCTCGGCTGGTGGCGGCGCACGCCGCTGGCGCTGCTGGTCGCCTGTTGTTTACCCTTGCTGTGGCAGATAACCCGTAAAGAGCCGGAATGGCGGCTTGATATGCTGGATATCGGTCATGGCCTGGCTCTGGTGGTTTCGCGCAACGGACACGCTCTACTCTACGATACCGGCAACCGTTGGCCCGGCGGCAGCGCCGCCCGACAAACGGTACTGCCCTGGCTGGACTGGCATGGACTGATTGTCGATAAGGTTGTTATCAGCCATGCGCATCTGGATCATATTGGCGGATTGAAAGATATAGAGCAGGCCTGGCCGGAGGCGGTGGTGCGCAGCGCGCTGACGCAACCGGGACATCAGCCCTGTATTGCCGGCACAGGATGGCGATGGCAAGGGTTAACATTCGAGGCGCTGTGGCCGCCAGCAGTCGGCACTAACGGCGGCAACAATGACTCCTGCGTGCTGCGCATTGATGACGGGCAGCGAAGGGTACTGCTTACAGGCGATCTTGAGGCGGAGGCTGAAAGGAAACTTATGCGTCTCGACCGCGCCGCGTTAAAGGCGGAGATGATTCAGGTGCCGCATCACGGCAGCAAAACGTCTTCCAGCGCCCCGTTTCTGCGTAATGTCGGCGGCAGCGTGGCGCTGGCGTCCGTAGCGCGTTATAACGCCTGGCGTCTGCCTTCCGCGCAGGTCATTAAGCGCTACCGGGCGAATGGCTATCAATGGCGCGATACCGCGCATTCCGGTCAGCTCAGCGTGGCGTTTTATCCTGACGGATGGCAAGTCAAGGGCTTAAGAGAACAAATATTGCCCCGCTGGTATCATCAGTGGTTTGGCGTACAGGATGAATCCAGGTAAAATAAGCGGCTATTTCAAACAATGCTGGTTAAATAATGCATCAAGATAAAGATCTCTCAACATGGCAGACTTTTCGTCGCCTTTGGCCGATGATCGCACCACATAAGGCGGGATTAATTGTGGCGGCCGTAGCGCTGATCATCAACGCGGCAGGCGACACCCTTATGCTGTCATTGCTGAAACCTTTACTGGATGAGGGGTTTGGGAAAGCCGACAAGTCGGTATTAATATGGATGCCGCTGGCCGTAATTGGCCTGATGCTGGTTCGCGGAGTGACCAGCTATGCATCAAGTTACTGTATCTCTTGGGTATCTGGCAATGTTGTGATGAATATGCGTCGCCGGTTATTCAACCATATGATGGGCATGCCGGTCTCCTTTTTCGATCAGCAGTCCACCGGGACGCTGTTGTCGCGCATTACCTACGATTCTGAACAGGTCGCCTCTTCTTCTTCCAGCGCGCTGGTTACCGTAGTGCGTGAAGGAGCATCGATTATCGGCCTGTTCATCATGATGTTTTACTATAGCTGGCAGCTTTCGCTAATCCTGATTGTCCTGGCGCCGATTGTCTCTATGGCGATTCGTACCGTCTCTAAACGTTTCCGCAGCATCAGTAAAAACATGCAGAATACGATGGGCCAGGTGACGACCAGCGCGGAACAGATGCTGAAAGGGCACAAAGAGGTACTGATTTTCGGCGGTCAGGATGTAGAAGCGAAACGCTTCGACAAGGTCAGCAACCGTATGCGTCATCAGGGAATGAAGCTGGTCTCCGCTTCTTCCATCTCCGATCCTATTATTCAGTTAATCGCTTCTCTGGCGCTGGCTTTCGTACTTTATGCCGCCAGCTTCCCCAGCGTAATGGATACCCTGACCGCCGGCACCATCACCGTCGTCTTTTCCTCGATGATCGCGCTGATGCGTCCGCTGAAATCTTTAACCAACGTTAACGCCCAGTTCCAGCGCGGTATGGCCGCCTGTCAAACGCTGTTTTCCATCCTCGACAGCGAACAGGAAGTGGATAACGGCACGCGTGTCATTGAACGCGCTAAGGGCGATATTGAGTTCCGTAATGTGACCTTCACCTATCCTGGACGCGATATTCCGGCGCTGCGCGATATCAACCTTTCCATCCCGGCAGGTAAAACCGTGGCGCTGGTTGGGCGCTCCGGCTCCGGCAAATCGACGATGGCCAGTTTGTTGACGCGCTTTTATGATATTCAGCAAGGCGAAATTCTGATTGATGGCCACGATTTGCGCGAGTATACCCTGCGCTCGTTGCGCAATCAGGTCGCGCTGGTTTCTCAGAACGTGCATCTGTTTAACGACACCATCGCCAACAATATCGCCTACGCGCGCAACGATGTTTATGACCGCGCGCAGATTGAAAAAGCCGCTGAAATGGCCCATGCGATGGACTTCATCCGCAAGATGGAAAACGGCCTGGATACCGTGATCGGCGAGAACGGCGTGCTGCTTTCCGGCGGTCAGCGTCAGCGTATCGCGATCGCCCGTGCGCTGCTGCGCGACAGCCCGATTCTGATTCTGGACGAGGCGACCTCGGCACTGGATACCGAATCCGAACGCGCGATTCAGTCTGCGCTGGATGAACTGCAAAAAAACCGCACCTCATTGGTCATTGCGCATCGTCTGTCGACTATCGAAAAAGCAGATGAAATCGTGGTGGTGGAAGATGGCCGCATTATCGAGCGAGGCACGCATGATGAGCTGATCGGCCAGCGGGGCGCTTACGCTCAGCTGCATAAAATGCAGTTTGGGCAATGATTGAGCGCATCTGGAGCGGACGTTCGCCGCTGTATTTACTGCTGCTGCCGCTTAGCCTGCTGTATGGGGTGATCACCGCCCTGATCCGGCTTAGCTACCGCCTCGGCCTGCGTAAAGCCTGGCGCGCGCCGGTGCCGGTGGTGGTGGTGGGAAATCTTACAGCGGGCGGCAACGGTAAAACGCCGGTGGTTATCTGGCTGGTGGAACGGTTACAGCAGCAAGGGCTGCGCGTCGGCGTTGTTTCGCGCGGCTACGGCGGCAAAGCAGAGCGTTATCCTTTGCTGCTTACGCCGGACACCACGACCCGCGAAGCTGGCGATGAGCCGGTACTGATTGCTCAGCGCACCGGCGCGCCGGTGGCGGTATCGCCGGTGCGCCGCGAGGCTGTCCAGGCGTTGCTCTCCGCGCACCCGCTGGATCTGATTATTACCGATGACGGTCTGCAACATTATGCGCTGGCGCGTGATATTGAAATCGTAGTGGTAGATGGCGAGCGACGCTTCGGTAACGGCTGGTGGCTGCCGGCGGGACCGATGCGGGAGCGCGCCGGACGACTGCGCCAGGTTGACGCGGTGATTGTGAATGGCGGGGAGGCCGGAGAAGGGGAAATCGCCATGCGCCTGCAGCCAGGTGCAGCGATAAACCTGAAAACTGGCGTCAGCGCTCCGCTTTCATCGCTTTCTTCGGTGGTGGCGATGGCAGGCATTGGGCATCCGCCGCGCTTTTTCGCCACGCTGCGTCAACATGACGTGCCGGTGGTTCGCGCTGTGCCCTTCGCCGATCATCAGGCTTATCACGAAGCCGATCTGCTGGCGCTGACGCCGAATAAAGAGGCGCTGCTGATGACGGAAAAGGATGCGGTAAAATGCCGCGCCTTTGCGCATGATAACTGGTGGTATCTACCGGTAGACGCGCAGCTGTCCGCCGCCGAGCCCCTCCTGCAAAAAATCGCCGCGCTCGGTCGCCGATGATTTAAAACTTCTGCGATTAATGATTAAACTGGTGCTATCCGACTGAAAGGAACCGCTGATGGCACCCGTTTCTCTTTCCCTACAGGACGCCCGCAATCTGCATCTTGCGGCGCAGGGCTTGCTGACCCCTCTCAAACGTAAAGCGCGCTACAGCGATCTGCTGAGCGTCATTCGACGCATGTCGCTGCTGCAGATCGATACCATTCATGTTGTGGCGCGTAGCCCTTATCTGGTGTTGTTCAGTCGTCTGGGGGAGTATCCCGCAAGCTGGCTGGAACAGGCGCTGGCCTCCGGCAGCCTGTTTGAGTACTGGGCGCATGAAGCCTGTTTTATTCCAGCGGAAGATTACCCCTTGCTGCGCCACCGTATGCTGCAACCGGAAAAGATGGGCTGGAAATACAGCACGGCGTGGATGGCGCAGCACGCGGATGAGATCGCCGATCTGCTGCGGCATATTGCCGATAACGGCCCGGTGCGCTCTGCTGATTTCGCCACCGCGCCCGGCCATCGGCCCGGCTGGTGGTCATGGAAACCGCATAAACGCCACCTTGAAAATCTGTTTACCGCCGGCGAATTGATGGTCAGCGCCCGGCAAAATTTCCAGCGTATCTATGATTTACGCCAGCGCGTTATGCCCGAATGGGATGATGCCCGGGATATGCTCAGCGAGGCCGAAGCGCGTGAGCAGATGCTGCGTAACAGCGCCGCCAGTCTCGGACTGTTTCGCGCCGAATGGCTGCCCGATTACTACCGCCTGAAGCGCGTCGCGTTAAAAGAGACGATAGCGCGCTGGCAGGAGGAGGGCTTTATCTTGCCAGCAATCGTCGAGAAGACAGGCGCGATGTGGCTGCATCGTGACGGCGTAGCGCATCTGGAAAAGCCGCTGCGTGCCAGCCATACGGCGATTTTGTCGCCGTTCGATCCCGTGGTTTGGGATCGTCGGCGAGCGCAGGCGCTTTTCGATTTTAACTACCGTCTGGAGTGTTATACGCCCGCGCCAAAACGTCAGTATGGCTATTTCACGCTGCCGCTGCTGCACCGCGGCGCATTAAAGGCGAGGCTGGACGCGAAAATGCGGCGGCGGGAGCGCTGCCTGCAAATTAAAAACTTGTGGCTGGAAGATAACGTTAAAATCGGCGCGGGATTGGTGGCGGATTTCCAGCGTGCGATAGATCGTTTTGCCCGCTGGCAGGGCGCAGAGCAGATTATACTTGAACAGGCGCCGGACAGGCTCCGGCAGGCGCTGGGGGCGGGCTGGGCGCCAGCGTAAGCGGGAGGTTATCGCCCCTTCTACAGCTGTGTTATGCTTGCCATTCTGAGGCTTCGGTCCATTACGGAGGAACCATGGATCACCGTTTACTTGAAATCGTCGCTTGTCCGGTCTGTAACGGCAAGCTCTACTACAACAAAGAGCAGCAGGAGCTGATCTGTAAGCCGGACGGATTGGCTTATCCAGTACGCGACGGCATCCCTGTGCTGCTGGAAAACGAAGCCCGCACCCTTTCAGCGGACGAGATACACCCATGAGTTTTGTCGCCATTATTCCTGCCCGTTTCGCGTCGACGCGCCTGCCGGGCAAGCCGCTGGTGGATATTCATGGCAAGCCGATGGTCGTGCATGTGATGGAGCGAGCGATGCAGTCCGGCGCCGATCGCGTTATCGTCGCGACCGATCATCCTGACGTGGCGGCGGCGGTGACGGCGGCAGGCGGCGAAGTCTGCCTGACGCGTCCCGATCACCAGTCCGGCACCGAGAGGCTGGCGGAAGTGATAGAGCAGTGCCAGTTCGCCGACGATACCATTATCGTTAACGTGCAGGGCGATGAGCCGTTAATCCCGCCAGAAATTATCTGTCAGGTCGCTAACAATCTGGCCGCTTCCGTTGCAGGCATGGCTACGTTGGCGGTGCCGATTGACAGCGCAGAAGAGGCATTTAATCCCAATGCGGTAAAAGTCGTGCGCGACGCGCAGGGCTATGCGCTCTATTTTTCTCGCGCCACCATTCCCTGGGATCGTGAACGTTTCGCGCAATCACACGATACGGTCGGCGACAGCTTGCTGCGTCATATCGGCATCTACGCTTACCGAGCAGGCTTTATCCGCCGCTATGTCAGCTGGGAGCCCAGCCAACTGGAGCAGATCGAGCTGCTTGAGCAGCTGCGCGTCCTCTGGTATGGCGAAAAAATCCACGTTGATGTGGCGCGCACCACGCCTGCGGCGGGCGTCGATACCGCGGAAGACCTGGCGCGCGTGCGCGCGGTGCTGGCTGGGTAAACAACCGGCTCAGGCAGAACGTATCTGACGAAGGGTGCGTTTCTTCTTGCTGCGTGTAGACAGAGGGAGAAGCCATTGGCCTCTCCCTCTGTAATATCTCCCGCCTCGCTTTTGCATGCGGCCACGGCGGTTATTCCCCGCCTGCGGCGTTATCCGCTGCCTGTTTACCGTTTATCTTCTGCCAGAGACCGCCTAACCCTTCATAGACGGCGCGTTCGCTATGGCTCAGCCACAGCGGCGAAGGCAGCGCTTTTTCCCACCAGTTAAGCGGCGAGTCGATCGCCATTTGATTTGCCGGCGTGGCCAAAGGCGATAAGCCCCGATGGTGGAAAAAGGCCATCGCGCGCGGCATATGATTCGCAGAGGTCACCAGCAGGAACGGGCGCTGCCCGACGATTTTTTTGACCTCCTGCGCCTCATCGTCAGTATCGCGCGGTCGATCAAGCAGAATGATATCCGCCTGCGGCACGCCGAGCGACGCGGCGACCGTTGCCGCCACCTGCGCATTGCTTACCGGATTGCTTAACGCCGGGCCGCCGGTAAAGATCATTTTTGCGCCCGGATGCATGCGCCACTGACGTACGCCCTCGGTGATGCGCGGCAGGCTGTTGCCGATCAGATTGGAGCTGGGCGCCCAGGCGGGATTCCAGGTATAGCCGCCGCCCAGCACCACGATATAGTCGACGTCGGCCGCCTGATTGCGGGTAGGATAGCGATTTTCCAGCGGACGCAGCAGGCCGTCGGCGACCGGCTGCAGACTTAGCGCGAATAAGATAACCCATCCCGCAGAAATGATGATTTTCCCGCTTTTTTGCCAGCGGGTGAACCAAAGCAGCAAAATCCCGACGGCCATGGTCAGAAGCAGGAGCGGTAAAGGCAGCAGTATCCCGCCAGCGATTTTTTTTAAAGTAAAAAACAACATTACGGATTCCTTTTGTCCGAAAAAACATCATCCGACAGCCAGAATTTGCATCAAAGGTTCATTCTGCGCTGGGGTATGACAAAATAGGCGCTACTTAACGGCCATTCACCGGAGCTGCCGCAATGCAGGATCGTAACTTTGACGATATTGCAGATAAATTCGCGCAAAACATTTACGGTACCACTAAAGGGCGTATTCGTCAGGCCATCCTGTGGCAGGAGCTGGACGCGCTGTTGACTACCTTGCCGGATCGGCCGCTGCATGTTCTTGATGTCGGCGGCGGGCAGGGGCAGATCGCCTGCGGCCTGGCGGCGCGCGGTCATCAGGTATTGCTGTGCGACATTTCTGGTGAAATGCTGCAGCGCGCCCGCATCAATGCGGAGCAGCAGAACGTGATTGCCAACATGCAATTTAAACAAATTAGCGCGCAGCAGGTGGCGCAACATTTGGATAACCCAGCCGATCTGGTATTGTTTCACGCTGTGCTGGAATGGGTCGCCGAACCCGAAGCGATCCTCGCCGCGTTGTACGATGCGCTGGCGCCGGGCGGCGTGCTGTCGCTGATGTTTTATAACCTGCACGGCCTGATTCTGCAGAATCTGGCGCACGGGAATTTCGGCTGGCTGGAAGCGGGCATGATAAAGCGGAAAAAGAAAACGCTGTCGCCCGATTACCCGCGCGATCCCCAGCAGGTTTATCAGTGGCTGCAGACGTGCGGCTTTAGCATTGAACGCCGCGCCGGCATTCGGGTATTTCATGATTACATGCACGATAAGCAGTTAAGAATTGATGAATTTGATCGGGTGCTGGCGATGGAAACACGCTATTGCCGACAGGAACCCTTTATCAGCCTCGGGCGCTATATCCATGTTACCGCGCGGAAACCCGCCCAGAAGGACCAACTATGAGTGATTTTTCCCAGACTGTCCCGGAGCTTGTCTCCTGGGCGCGGAAGAATGATTTTTCCGTTTCGTTACCTACCGAACGTCTGGCCTTCCTGCTGGCTATCGCCACGCTCAACAGCGAGCGGATGGATGGCGAAATGAGCGAAGGCGAGCTGATTGACGCGTTTCGCCACGTCAGCAAAGCTTTTGAGCAGACGCATGAAACCGTCATGGTGCGCGCCAACAATGCGATAAACGATATGGTGCGCCAGCGTTTGCTTAACCGCTTTACCAGCGAAATGGCCGACGGCAACGCGATTTATCGTCTCACGCCGCTGGCTATCGGCATTACCGATTACTATATCCGTCAGCGCGAATTCTCCACGCTGCGTCTGTCGATGCAGCTTTCCGTGGTGGCGCAGGAGCTGAAGCGCGCGGCGGACGCGGCGGAAGAGGATGGCGATGAGTTTCACTGGCACCGCAACGTCTTCGCGCCGCTAAAATATTCCGTCGCGGAAATCTTCGACAGCATCGACTTAACTCAGCGCCTGATGGATGAACAACAGCAGGCGGTGAAAAGCGATATCGCCGAGCTGTTGAATCAGGACTGGCGCGCCGCGATTTCCAGCTGCGAGCTGCTACTCTCCGAAACTTCCGGCACGCTGCGCGAGCTGCAGGATACGCTGGAAGCCGCGGGCGATAAGCTGCAGGCCAACCTGCTGCGCATTCAGGACGCCACGCTCGGCAGCCCCGATCTCGGCTTTGTCGATAAGCTGGTGTTCGATCTGCAAAACAAGCTGGATCGCATTATCAGCTGGGGTCAGCAGGCGATCGATCTCTGGATCGGCTATGACCGCCACGTCCATAAATTTATTCGTACCGCCATCGACATGGATAAAAACCGCGTCTTTGCGCAGCGGCTGCGCCAGTCGGTGCAGAACTACTTCGATCAGCCCTGGGCGCTGACCTACGCCAACGCGGATCGTCTCTTCGATATGCGTGACGAAGAGATGGCGCTGCGTGACGAAGAGGTGACCGGCGAGCTGCCTTCCGAACTGGAATATGAAGAATTCAATGAAATCCGCGAGCAGCTTGCAGCAATGATTGAAGAAGCGCTGCAGATTTACAAAACGGAAAATAAACCGCTTAACCTCGGCGAGGTGATGCGGGATTATCTGGCGCAGTATCCACGAGCCCGTCATTTTGATGTGGCGCGTATCGTCGTCGATCAGGCGGTGCGCTTAGGCGTGGCGGAAGCTGATTTTTCCGGGTTGCCTGCGCAATGGCAGCCCATTAATGATTACGGAGCCAAGGTGCAGGCGCATGTCATCGACAAATATTGAACAAGTGATGCCGCTTAAGCTGGCACAGGCGCTGGCGAATCCGATTTTTCCCGCGCTGGACAGTCAGCTGCGTGCGGGGCGACATATTGGTATCGAAGAGCTGGACAACCACGCCTTCCTGATGGATTACCAGGAATATCTCGAAGAGTTTTATGCGCGTTATAACGTGGAGCTGGTACGCGCGCCGGAAGGTTTTTTCTATCTGCGCCCGCGCTCCACGACGCTAATCCCGCGCTCGGTGCTGTCGGAGCTGGATATGCTGGTGGGGAAAATCCTCTGCTATCTCTATCTCAGCCCGGAGCGCCTGGCCAACGAGGGCATTTTCTCTCAGCAGGAGCTTTATGACGAGCTGCTGAGCCTGGCGGACGAAGGCAAGTTGCTGAAGCTGGTGAACCAGCGTTCCACTGGATCCGATCTCGATCGGCAGAAGCTGCATGAAAAGGTGCGCGCCTCATTAAGCCGCCTGCGCCGTCTCGGCATGGTGTGGTTTATGGGCAACGACAGCAGCAAGTTTCGCATTATGGAATCGGTATTTCGCTTCGGCGCGGATGTGCGCAGCGGCGACGACCCGCGCGAGGCGCAGCTACGCATGATCCGCGTCGGTGAAGCGATGACGCTGGAAAACAGCGTCGAAGAACAGAGTGCTGAGCGCCAGACAGAAACGGCGGAGGATGAAGAGGAATGATTGAACGCGGCAAGTTTCGCTCGCTCACGCTGATTAACTGGAACGGTTTTTTCGCGCGCACCTTTGAGCTTGATAATCTGGTGACCACGCTTTCCGGCGGCAACGGCGCCGGCAAATCCACCACTATGGCGGCGTTTATTACGGCGCTCATCCCCGATCTGACGCTGCTGCATTTTCGTAACACCACCGAGGCTGGCTCCACCAGCGGCTCGCGCGATAAAGGCCTGCACGGCAAGCTGCGCCCCGGCGTCTGCTACTCCGTTCTCGACGTGGTCAACTCACGCCATCAGCGGGTAATCGTCGGCGTGCGACTGCAACAGGTGGCCGGACGCGATAAAAAAGTGGATATTCGTCCCTTCAGCATTCATGGCCTGCCGAGCGCGCAGCATCCTACCGAAGTGCTGACGGAGACGGTCGGCACGCGTCAGGCGCGCGTACTGCCGCTGAATGAGCTGAAAGATCGCGTCGAGGCGATGGAAGGCGTGCAGTTTAAACAGTACAACTCCATCATCGACTACCACAGCCTGATGTTTGAACTGGGCATTGTGGCGCGTCGTCTGCGTTCCGCCAGCGATCGCAGCAAATTCTATCGCCTGATTGAAGCCTCGCTGTACGGCGGTATTTCCAGCGCCATCACCCGCTCGCTGCGCGATTACCTGCTGCCGGAAAACAGCGGCGTGCGTAAAGCGTTTCAGGATATGGAAGCCGCGCTGCGTGAAAACCGCATGACGCTGGAGGCGATTCGCGTCACCCAGTCCGATCGCGATCTTTTTAAGCATCTTATTTCCGAAGCCACCAATTATGTGGCGTCGGACTATATGCGCCACGCCAACGAACGTCGCATCCATCTGGACGGCGCGCTGGCGCTGCGCAACGAGCTTTTCGCCAGCCGTAAACAGCTGGCCGCCGAACAGTATCGCCATGTCGAAATGGCGCGCGAGCTGGCTGAACACAGCGCTGCCGAAAGCGATCTGGAGACCGACTACCAGGCCGCCAGCGATCATCTTAATCTGGTGCAGACAGCGGTGCGTCAGCAGGAGAAGATCGAGCGCTACGAGGCCGATCTCGATGAGCTGACCTATCGTCTGGAAGAGCAGAATGAAGTGGTGGCCGAAGCGCGCGAAGTGCAGGACGAGAGGGAAGCGCGCAGAGAAGCGGCCGAGCTGGAAGTCGATGAGCTGAAAAGCCAGCTGGCGGATTACCAGCAGGCGCTGGATGTGCAGCAAACGCGCGCGATTCAGTATCAGCAGGCGCTGGCGGCTTTGAAGCGCGCGCAGGAGATCTGCCGTCTGCCGGAGTTGACTATCGACAACGCCGAAGCGTGGCAGGAGACGTTCCAGGCGCGCGAACAGGAAGCGACGGAAACGCTGTTGCAGCTGGAACAGAAAATGAGCGTGGCCGAGGCGGCGCACAGCCAGTTTGAGCAGGCATTCGAGCTGGTATGCAAAATTGCCGGACCGGTCAGCCGCAGCGAAGCCTGGCAAACCGGGCGGGAGCTGCTGCGCGACGCCGCCAACCAGCGTCATCAGGCCGAACAGCTCGCTTCGTTGCGCATGCGCCTCTCCGAAATGGAACAGCGTCTGCGCGAGCAGTATGAGGCGGAGCGTTTGCTGAATGAGTTCTGCAAACGTCAGGGCCAGCAGTATGAGGCTCATGAGCTTGAAGCGCTGCAGCATGAGCTGGAAGCGCGCATCGAGCAGCTGGGGCAGAGCGTCGCCGACGCGGGCGAACAGCGCATGATGATGCGTCAGGAGCTGGAGCAGGTGCGTGAGCGCATCAGCCAGCTCACCGCGCGCGCGCCGCACTGGCTGGCGGCGCAGGAGATCCTGACCCAGCTCAGTGAGCAGACCGGGCAACCGCTGGAAAACAGCCAGCAGGTGACCGAGTTTATGCAGCAGCTGCTGGAGCGCGAGCGTGAGACCACGGTTGAGCGCGACGAGGTAGCGGCGCGTAAACGTGAAACCGAACAGCAAATTGAACGCTTAAGCCAGCCCGGCGGCTCGGAAGATCCGCGCCTTAACGCGCTGGCCGAACGCTTCGGCGGCGTGCTGCTCTCTGAAATTTATGATGACGTCACCTTTGAAGACGCGCCTTACTTCTCGGCGCTCTATGGTCCGTCGCGCCACGCTATCGTGGTGCCCGATCTGTCTCTGGTGCGCGAACAGCTGAACGGTCTGGAGGATTGCCCGGAAGATCTTTATCTGATCGAAGGCGATCCGCAATCCTTCGACGACAGCGTGTTCAGCACTGAAGAGTTGGACAGAGCGGTCGTGGTGAAAGTGGCGGAGCGTCAGTGGCGCTATTCCCGCTTCCCGAAAGTGCCGCTGTTCGGGCGCGCCGCGCGCGAGAAGCAGCTGGAACTGCTGCATAACCAGCGCGAGCAGCTGGCGGAAACGTACGCCACGCTCTCCTTTGACGTGCAGAAAACTCAGCGCCTGCATCAATCCTTCAGCCGCTTTATCGGCACTCATCTGGCGGTGGCGTTTGAAGAAGACCCGGAAGCGCAGATTCGCCAACTCAATGCGCGCCGCGGCGAAATCGAACGCGCGCTGAGCGCGCATGAAAGCGAAAACCAGCAGCAGCGTCAGCAATATGATCTGGCGAAAGAGGGCGTGGCGCAGTTAAACCGCCTGCTGCCGCGCGTGAACCTGCTGCTTGACGACACGCTGGCCGATCGCTGCGAAGAACTGCGTGAGCTGCTCAGCGAAGCGCAGGAGGCAGCGCGCTTTATTCAGCAGCACGGCGGCCATCTTTCCCGGTTGGAGCCGCTGCTGAGCGTACTGCAAAGCGATCCGCAGCAGCATGAACAGCTGAAAGCAGATTACCAGCAGGCGCAGCAGGCGCAGCGCGAGGCGCGTCAGCAGGCGTTCGCCATCACCGAGGTGGTGCAGCGCCGCGCCCATTTCAGCTATGCGGATTCCGCCGGCATGCTGACCGGCACCAGCGATCTAAACGAAAAACTGCGTCAGCGTCTGGAACATGCCGAAGCGGAGCGCGCCCGCGCCCGTGAACAGCTGCGCGAACATCAGGCGAAGCTGACCCAGTATTCGCAGGTGCTGGCCTCGTTAAAGAGCGCCTATGACGCCAAGCGTGACATGCTGAAAGAGCTGCAGCAGGAGATGCTGGATATCGGCGTTCAGGCGGACGCCAGCGCCGAAGAACGCGCGCGCATTCGTCGCGACGAACTGCATAACGCGCTCAGCCATAACCGTTCCCGTCGCAACCAGCTGGAAAAACAGCTGACCTTCTGCGAAGCGGAGATGGATGGACTGCAGAAGAAATTGCGCCGTCTGGAGCGCGATTATCATATCAGCCGTGAACAGGTGGTCAGCGCTAAAGCGGGCTGGTGCGCGGTCATGCGCATGGTAAAAGATAACGGCGTTGAGCGGCGTCTGCATCGGCGCGAGCTGGCCTACCTTGGCGGCGACGAGCTGCGCTCGATGTCGGATAAGGCGCTGGGCGCGCTGCGTCTGGCGGTAGCCGACAACGAACATCTGCGCGATGTGCTGCGTCTCTCGGAAGATCCGAAGCGGCCGGAGCGCAAAATCCAGTTCTTTATCGCGGTTTATCAGCATCTGCGCGAGCGTATTCGTCAGGATATTATCCGCACGGACGATCCGGTAGAAGCGATCGAGCAGATGGAGATCGAGCTGAGCCGTCTGACGGAAGAGTTGACCGCGCGCGAGAAAATGCTGGCGATCAGTTCGCGCAGCGTCGCGAATATCATCCGTAAAACTATTCAGCGCGAGCAGAACCGCATCCGTCAACTTAACCAGGGGCTGCAAAGCGTCAGCTTTGGTCAGGTCCGCAGCGTGCGGCTGAACGTCAATGTGCGCGAAAGCCACGCCACGCTGCTGGATGTGTTGTCGGAACAGCATGAGCAGCATCAGGATCTCTTCAACAGCAACCGACTGACCTTCTCGGAAGCGCTGGCGAAGCTGTGGCAGCGCCTGAATCCGCAGATTGATATGGGACAGCGCACGGCGCAAACCATCGGCGAGGAGCTGCTTGACTACCGTAACTATCTGGAAATGGAAGTCGAGGTCAACCGCGGTTCGGACGGCTGGCTGCGTGCGGAGAGCGGGGCGCTGTCAACCGGCGAGGCGATCGGTACCGGTATGTCGATTCTGGTAATGGTAGTGCAGAGCTGGGAAGAGGAGGCGCGTCGCCTGCGCGGTAAAGATATCAGCCCGTGTCGTCTGCTGTTCCTGGATGAAGCGGCGCGTCTGGATGCCAAGTCGATCGCTACGCTGTTTGAGCTTTGTGAACGTCTGGAGATGCAGCTGATTATCGCCGCGCCGGAAAATATCAGCCCGGAGAAAGGCACGACTTACAAACTGGTCCGTAAAGTCTTTAACAATACGGAACATGTTCATGTCGTCGGGCTACGCGGTTTTTCTGCCGATCCCATACCGGGCGCGGGTTTGCCGCAGACGCAGGTAGAACAGGGCCAGCGTGAGGATGAAAAAACGCAGGTTTGATATAGTAAAAGCATTGCGTGACGTTTAATCTAATCAACGGCATTTGCTCTTTGAGACAAATGCCGTTTTTCGTTTATATACTTATTATAATAATTAACAGGTTTGACGGTGTGTTAACCGTCGATAAAAACAGGCAGGGGGCAAGGATGTTGCTGGCAAAAAGTAATGCAGTAAAAAAAACAGCGCTGGCCTGTGCGGTCGCCATTAGCCTGCTACAGACGGTAACGGCCGAAGCGGCGATTATCACGGCCGTACCCGGCCAGATTGTTGGCGACACGATGAGCGCAGCCGCGGCGCAACAGAAAATGCTGGCCGCATTGCCGCAGGGCGTTAAACCTTTTTATACCGGAACGCTGGCCACCCTCTACGCTGCGCGCCAGATGCAGCCGCTCTGGCAGGACAGAGAGGGAGTACAGCAGTTCCAGCAGCAGCTGGCGGAAATGGCGCTCTCCGGCGTTCAGCCGCAGTTTACTCAGTGGGTACAGCAGTTAACTAATCCCGACATTACCGGTATGGCGCGCGATGTGATTTTATCGGACGCTATGCTCGGCTATTTGCAGTTTGTTTCCAGTGTGCCACAGCAGGGCGAGCAGTGGCTTTACAGTCGTGTGCCATACAAAATGGCGCTGCCGCCGATGTCCGTGACGAATCAGTGGATCTCAGCCGCTGACGCCGGTCATCTGTCAACCTTTGTTCGTTCGCTGGCACCGCAGCATCCGCAGTATGCGCGCATGCACAAGGCGCTGAAAACGCTACTGGCGGACACTCATCCCTGGCCGCAGCTCAAAGATAAGCAGACGCTTCGTCCAGGCCAAATCAGCGATGACGTGCCGGCGCTAAGAGAGATTTTACAGCGCACCGGTATGCTTACGCATAGCGATACGCCAGCGCCCAGCGATGATGCAGCGCCCGCTGACGCGCGCGCGCTAAATCATCACAGCCAGACGGCGGTCGTCAGCCCATCGGCGGCAAATGTTGCCGACCTGCCTGCCGCGACGCCGGAAAATCCCGGCAATGTCGCGGCGTCGCAGCCGGTAGCGAACAGCGATAATGTTTACAGCTCTGAGCTGACCGAAGCGGTAAAACGTTTTCAGCGCTGGCAGGGGCTGGACCCTGATGGCTCTGTCGGTCCGCGCACGCGTGAGTGGCTGAATGTGTCGCCGCAGCTGCGCGCCGCACTGCTGGCGTTGAACATCCAGCGGCTGCGTCTGCTGCCGGATGATATGCGTAACGGCATCATGGTGAATATTCCCAACTATTCGCTGGTCTACTATGCCGACGGCAATAAGATCCTCTCTTCGCGCGTTATCGTCGGGCGTCCCGATCGTAAAACGCCGTTGATGCGCAGCGCGTTGAATAACGTGGTGCTGAATCCGCCGTGGAATGTGCCTACGACGCTGGTGCGTCAGGATATTATTCCTAAGGTTAAGCGCGATCCCAGCTATCTCTACAAACATGGCTATACGCTGCTGTCGGGCTGGAGCAATGATGCAGAAGTTATCGACCCCAGCATGATTGACTGGAGTATGGTGTCGGCGTCAAATTTCCCGTACCGGCTGCGTCAGGCGCCGGGCGCGACTAACTCGCTCGGCCGCTTCAAGTTTAATATGCCCAGTTCTGATGCCATCTATCTGCATGACACGCCCAATCACGGTCTGTTTCAGAAGGATATTCGTGCGTTAAGTTCAGGCTGCGTGCGGGTGAATAAAGCGTCTGAATTGGCCAATCTGCTGTTGCAGGACGCAGGCTGGAACGACGCGCGTATTTCCAGCAGCCTGAAGCAGGGCGATACGCGCTATGTGCCTATTCGTCATCGCATCCCGGTTAATCTGTTTTATTTGACTGCCTGGGTTACTGATGATGGCGAGACACAGTTCCGAACAGATATTTACAATTATGATACTACGGCTCAGTCGGGCACCCGCATTCTCGCCCAGGCAGGCCAGCTGTTACTTTAGTCGTTGATTTTTTATTCTTTTCTCCGGCTCGCCTGCCTGCTCAGGCAGCCGGTTTCTTAATCCCTTCTCCTTTTATCTTCACATTCCTGTCCCTGGTACCTTGACGTTAATAAAAGTGGCGGTTATGGTGCGGGCTTGTGTACTTTTTGCACGCTTCGCTTTCTTTTTGTAGGTAAACGCATTTTATGGCTACTATTTATTCTCAACGTCGTAAGCTGCTGGTTTTTGGTGGTGCGGCAGCAGGGCTTGCGCTGCTTCCTGGCTCAGCTCTTGCCTCAGTTTCGACTTCTCGCCCCCGCATTCTGACGCTTAACAACCTTCATACTGGCGAAACGCTGAAAACGGAATTTTTTAACGGCAAAAGTTACGATAAAGATGAGCTGGCACGGTTAAACCATTTTTTCCGTGACTATCGGGCAAATAAAATTAAAAGTATCGACCCGAAATTGTTCGATCAGCTCTACCGCTTACAGGCGATGCTGGAAACCCGCAAACCGGTTCAGCTTATTTCGGGCTATCGCTCGCTTTCCACCAATAATATGCTGCGTGAAAAAGGCAGTGGCGTAGCTAAACACAGTTACCATACGCTTGGGCAGGCGATGGATTTTCATATCGAAGGCATTTCTCTGAGCAATGTGCGTAAAGCGGCGCTGAAAATGCGCGCGGGTGGTGTAGGATATTACCCCCGCAGCAACTTTGTGCATATTGATACCGGGCCGGTTAGGCACTGGTAACTGAGAGAAATTCCGCGGCGCTGCTGGCTGCGGATAATGGAGCATTATGGATTATCACATTATTCCCGTAACGGCGTTCGCGCAGAACTGTTCATTAATCTGGTGTAGTGAAACGCGCGAGGCGGCGCTGGTGGATCCTGGCGGCGATGCGCAGCTGATTAAGCAGCAGGTAACAGCGCAGAATGTGACGGTAAAAGCGGTGCTGCTTACCCATGGCCATCTCGACCACGTTGGCGCGGCGGCAGAACTGGCCGCGCACTATAACGTATCGATTATTGGGCCGCAGAAGCAGGATGCTTTCTGGCTGGAGGCGCTGCCGGTACAGAGCCAAATGTTTGGGCTGGCGGAATGCGCGCCCCTGACGCCCGATCGTTGGCTGGAAGAAGGGGATAAGGTACAGGTAGGGCAGGCGACGCTGGACGTTTTACATTGTCCCGGCCATACGCCCGGACACATCGTCTTTTTTCATCGCGCGGGCCGTTTACTGATTTCCGGCGACGTTATTTTTAGCGGCGGCGTAGGGCGCACCGATTTCCCGCAGGGAGATCATCAGACGCTAATAGACTCGATTAAAAATAAACTGTTGCCGCTTGGCGATAATATTACTTTTATTCCTGGTCACGGGCCAATATCGACGCTGGGCCGTGAACGCATCAGTAATCCTTTCCTGAACTGATAACCGCAGAAAAGAAAAATGGGCCAGCAGAGGCCCATTCTTTACATTGTATAAAACTTAAAGCACAGCCACGATCGCTTCGCACAGCGCCGCCATATTATCCGGCGTCATACCCGCCACGTTAACACGTCCAGAATTTACCGCATAAACGCCAAACTCTTCGCGCAGGCGAACAACCTGATCTTTGTTCAGGCCGCTAAATGAGAACATGCCGTTCTGGCGAATGATAAAGCTGAAGTCGCGATTCGCGCCTTTCTCCTGCAATGTATTCACAAACAGCTGACGCATACGATGAATACGCTGACGCATATCGGTCAACTCCTGCTCCCAGATAGCGCGCAGCGTATCGTTGCCAAGAATAGTGGCGACAACGGCCGCGCCATGCGCCGGCGGGTTAGAGTAGTTCGCGCGGATGGTGTATTTCACCTGACTGAACGCGGTATCTGCAACGCTCTGATCGGCGGCAACCAGCGTCAGGGCGCCTACACGCTCATTGTAGAGGCCAAAGTTTTTGGAATAGGAGCTGGCGACGAGCAGTTCGCTGTGGCTGGCGGCAAAGATACGCAGGCCTTCCGCATCCTCTTCCAGACCGCGTGCAAAGCCCTGATAGGCGAAGTCGAACAGCGGCAGCCAGCCGCTCGCTTTGGACAGCTCCGCCAGCTGCGCCCACTGTTCAGATGTCGGATCAATGCCGGTTGGGTTGTGGCAGCAGCCGTGGAACAGCACTACGTCGCCTGCTTTAGCGCCGCGCAGGCTGGCCAGCATAGCGTCAAAGTCGAGCTGATGAGTCTCGGCGTCATAATAGTTATATTCGCAAACTTCGAGTCCTGCGGAGCTGAAGACGTTTTTATGGTTGGGCCAGCTTGGATTGCTGATCCAGACGCGTTTCGCTTCGGTTTGCGTCGCCAGGAAATCAGCCGCGACACGCAGCGCACCGGTGCCGCCAGGCGTCTGCGCCGTGCGGGCGCGTTTGCCGCTGATAATCGCGCTATTCTGGCCGAACAGCAGCGCCTGAGTACAGCGGGCGAAATCGGCCAGGCCATCAATGCTGAGATAATTTTTAGTGGTTTCGTTTTCCAGCAGATACTGCTCAGCTTTTTTGACGCTGGTTAATACCGGCGTCTGGCCGGTTTCATCTTTATAAACGCCGATGCCAAGATTTATTTTATTTGGGCGATCGTCGGCGCGGAAAAGATCGGCTAAGCCAAGAATAGGGTCGGCGGGTGCAGCACTAATATTTTCAAACATATGAGAGGTCCGTAAGCTTCAAGAAAAGCGAATGAGGCTTCAGGTTAACGCCAGAATGTTTAAATGCCAACCGTTTGCGAGAAAAAGAACGCGGGAAATATAAAGCTGAAAATAAGGAAACAAAAACGGGGCCAGAGGCCCCGTTTTTCGCTTTGGCGCAGAGTATTCGCTCTGCATCCATCGCCTCTTAGAACTGGTAAACCAGGCCCAGTGCTACGGTGTCGTCGGTATTCAGACCCAGCGGGTTGTTATCATCCAGCTGGTTGATACGGTAGTCAACGTAGGTAGACATATTTTTGTTGAAGTAGTAGGTCGCGCCCACATCAACATATTTAATCAGATCCGCATCGCCGACGCCTTCAATGTCTTTGCCTTTAGACTGAACGTAGGCGATAGACGGACGCAGGCCAAAGTCGAACTGGTACTGAGCAACAATCTCAAAGTTCTGTGCTTTATTTACGAAGCCGGACGTGGTGGCATTTTCGTAAGTTACACCGTTGTTGGCAACAAAAGTGCCAGAGCGAGAAACGCTGACAGGCGTTGCGTTACGGGTTTCACCATACATAGCCGCCAGATACAGGTTGTTGGCGTCATATTTAATGGCAGTAGCCCAAGACTCAGCTCGTTTACCCGCGCCTTCGCCAGTAACGTCGGTGGTACTGGTTACGTTTTCACCAGAATAGACAGTGCGTGCGCCAGCAGCCTGTACATCAGTACGGTCGCTGCTGCTATAACCAGCGGCGAAGCCTACGCCAATTGGCGTTTCGTAGCTGGTGGACACGCCCCAGCCGTCGCCATTCGCACGACGCGGATCGTCGTTACGTTCGTTTTTGCCCTGATACTGAACGGCAAAATTCCAGCCATCCACCAGGCCAAAGAAGTTGGTGTTACGGTAGGTCAGCAGACCGGTGCTACGACCGTTCATGAAGTTGTCGGAATAAGCAGAGTCGCCGCCGAATTCCGGCAGCATATCGGTCCAGCCCAGCGCGTCATATACTACGCCGTAGTTACGGCCATAATCGATTGAACCGAAGTCGCCGAATTTCAGACCGGCAAAGCCCAGACGGGTTTTGTTGCCATTCTGAGCGTCACTGCCGCCTTCAGAGTTATTAGCCTGGATGTTGTATTCCCACTGGCCGTAGCCGGTCAACTGATCGTTGATCTGGGTTTCGCCTTTGAAGCCGAAACGAACGTAAGTGTTATCACCGTCGTCGCCAGCGTAATCAGAGAAGTAGTGCAGACCGACAGCTTTACCATACAGATCCAGCTTATTGCCGTTTTTATTATAGATTTCCGCTGCATTTGCTGCACTGGCAGCTAACAGAGCAGGAATAACCACTGCCAGAATGTTGCGCTTCATCATTTTTTATTACCCTCATTGGAGTTATTTGGACACCTGCCACTGCCGTCAAGAATTATTTACAAATGCTTGATGAGAGTTTGGTGTCTTCCTGTGTCTGCTGGCATCTTTCCATTCACCGGCAGGTAATTCTACTCCGAAAATGCTACTAAACCCTAATAGTAGTTTCAATAGGAAAATATGTATTACAAAATGTAAAAATTGGGGAACTTTGTGAGATATCTCAAAATTTACAAAAATAAAAAAAGGCTGACAGAGTCAGCCTTCTTATATATATGAATTTC
>NZ_JANION010000084.1:0-7195 GCF_024610815.1 Mixta sp. | reverse complement strand
GCTCCTTTCTCATGGGATGAGAATATTACCATTAATAGCGAACTCAATTTTTCTAAAATATTTAACCTGTCTAAAAATTATAAAATTGTAAACGGCCATACATTTATTTTGCATGATTATTACAATAACCTCGCGCTGCTCTCTATTCTGATGAATGAAAATGGCGTTAATGAGACCGAGGCGATTGTTAAAGACAATGAAGATAAGCTGCAGATGCTGCTTATTAAAGTGCATGACAAAATTGTCACGCTCTACAAGGAACTGGACAGCAACACCGCCGCTAAAAAGCAGTTAAGCAAAGATATTTTCTCGCCGCGTGAAAATGAGATCCTTTATTGGGCAAGCGTCGGCAAAACCTATCAGGAAATAGCGCTCATCCTGGGCATTAAAGTCAGCACTGTGAAGTTTCACATTGGCAACGTGGTGAAAAAACTGGGCGTAATGAACGCGAAACATGCCATCAGGATGGGCGTTGAGCTACAGCTGATTAAACCGGCTGCCGGTTAGGCTGAAAATTCAGCGGCCAATTTGCTAACTCTTTGTCAATAAAAAGTTTATCCGGGTTGGCTTTTTCAATCAGCGTGTTGCGGTTTTGATCGTCGATGGGAAGAAATACGATATAGATTTTCTCTTTTTTCTCGGAAAGCGTCTGCTCAATAACGGAAATTTGCCAGCCGGAACGTTTCAGAATGCGTAACATCGCATGGCTGACCAACGTATATATTCCCTCATAGCCGTAATGGCGTGCATAATTCACCATCGCCAGAAACAGCATGTTGCTAATAGGATATTGATAGAGTTCCGTACTGCGGGCGCGATCTTTATCGACGAAAAAACGGCTTGACTCAATATAGTTCCCCTGCGGCAGTTCGACTTTATCAAACCATGGCGCAAAGGTGTGGCTGATCATATTTGGATAGCGGGTTTCGATAAATCTCACGCTGCATAATACGTTATCGTTATGGATACCAAAGACGTATGTAGTATGCTCATTATCATACTCATCAAATTCCATACCGTTGATGCAGTTAACAGCCCAGTCCAGGCGATCCTTAAAGGTTTCCTTTCTCAGGATAAAGAGTTCACTTGACCTCTGTTCTGATAATTTTTGGTAGTTGATATCAAGAAAATTTATCATGCTAGCTCCATTTCGATGATGTTGTTTTGCATCTGAATTACAAAACCCGCCCCAGAAAGCGATAACTATTCCGGTAAAATCCTGCAACGATTTTCGCTTTTTCCGACGCGCTTGTACAGCGGACAAAAGAATATGTGTCAGACGACGAGAAGGACTGTTGTAATCCCTTACTAATAGGGGCAAGCGGGCGTCGCTATCTTTGACCACGCGGGAAAACACGACAGCATGATAAAACCGCTTAGCCCGGACTAAACGGCGATAAGGCTGGCCAGCCTGGAGAGCCGACGCGTGCGTAACCCGCGCGCCGGAATAAGAAGCTATACTGCACGCTGGTCAGTCGTTTGACAGTGCGTCCTCACGCGCCTGCCGCACAATCGCTTTGGCGATCCAGCGGGCAACATCCTGCAACGCATCGTCATCGCAGCCCCAGATATCCTTCATCACCAAAAAGATCTCTGAGCCGTAGACCAGCGACAGCGCATACATCACCTTTTGCAGCACAGCGGGCGGCAGCTCTGCGCGCAGCGGTTCAACGACGCGCTGCAACGTTTGCTTGCGGTTGCCGCGCACCAGCTTTTCTTTAATCATCGGCAGATCGGTAGAGCGCGACTGCGCCCACTGCGTCAGCGAAAGGTGCAACGCGGCGCGCAGCGTGCCCTCATGTTGCAGCATGCGTGGAAAAGCGAATGCCAGCAGTTCGTCGATGCGATCGCCGACATCCGCCTGTGTTGGCTGGAAATTTTTCATCGGGCTGAGCGTTTCGGTGACGATGGCGGAGACGAGGGCGCTTTGTGTCGGAAAATAGCGATATGCCGTCGCGCGCGAAAGCTGTGCGGCCTGCGCCACTTCAGTAATGGAAGGAAAACTGCCGCTATCGAACATTTTCATTGCCGTTTCGATTAATAGCCGGCGCGTACGGGCGCGCGTGGACGTCATCGGCATGCCTGCCTGGGTGTCCCTTTCTATCACTTTAACCTCTTGTTTTCTCAATATCGGGCAGATTGCCCGTCTGGTCGCATAGCACAGTCGGCACTATATCAGACTTGATGTTTTTTACAGCGAACAATTCGATCTGGTTAATCATCAGTTTTTTCTCAATAATGCCGAGACGCGCATTTCATTCACTTGATTTATCAATCGTGACAATGATACTGTTGTCTCGAACGAGGGGAATTTTTCCGCCCGTAGAGTGCATTTTGGTTTTTATTTCATTTTTATCAAGTCTTTAATGGCTAATATAACAGGAACGTTTAATGAAAACGAAAGAAGAAACCGGTTACATCTATGTGGCCGCTACGGCGGATACTAAAGGAATAGAACTGTATTATGTTTGTGATTTGATAAGGAAAACTGGCCTTCAGGTAAGGTCTGTTGACCTGTCAGCACAATCACTTAGCCGCGTTTCTGAGGCAGATGTCACCCCTGAAGAGGTGGCTGCGTTTCATCCGCAGGGCATCGACGCCGTCTTCTGCAACGATCGGGGATCGGCTATCGCCGCCATGAGCCTCGCTTTCCAGAATTTTCTTAAATCCCGTCAGGATGTCGCGGGTATCCTGGGCCTGGGCGGCTCGGGCGGTACCGCAATGGTGACCCCCGCGATGCAGGCTTTGCCGGTCGGCGTGCCGAAAGTGATGGTTTCTACTATGGCGTCCGGCGATATCTCCGGCTATATCGGCGCCAGCGACATCAGCATGCTCTATTCCGTCACCGACGTGGCGGGGCTGAACCGCATTTCACGCAAGGTACTGGGCAACGCCGCCCACCAGATCGCCGGCGCGGTACTGTTTCAGCCTGATGAAAACGCGAACGATAAGCCAGCGCTGGGGCTGACCATGTTTGGCGTCACCACGCCCTGTATTCAGGCGGTGAGCCAGCAACTGGAAAATGATTTTGATTGTCTGGTTTTCCACGCCACCGGCAGCGGCGGCATGGCGATGGAAAAACTGGCGGAGAGCGGCATGCTGGCTGGCGTGCTGGATCTCACCACCACGGAAGTTTGTGATTTACTGGCTGGCGGCGTACTGGCCTGCGGCGAAACGCGCTTTGACGCCATCGCCCACTCACAGATTCCCTGCGTTATTTCCTGCGGCGCGCTGGATATGGTCAATTTCGGCCATCCGTCGAGCGTGCCGGAAAAATATGCGGACCGGCTGTTCTATCACCATAATGCCCAGGTCACGCTCATGCGCACCACACCAGGGGAAAACCGCGAAATAGCGAAGTGGATTGCCGCCAAGCTAAATCGTTGCGAAGGAGAGGTACGGTTCCTGATTCCAGAAGGCGGCTTCTCCGCGCTCGACGCGCCGGACATGCCGTTCTGGTCGCCCGAAGCGAATGACGCTTTTATCGCCACGCTGGAAGCAGAACTGATACCGACCGAAAAAAGAAAAATAATTAAATTACCTTATAACATTAATGATCCAGAGTTTGCTGACGCCGCAGTTCAGGCGTTTCGTACTATCAACACCAGGGAGTTTTAATCATGTCTGCGTTTAATCGACAGGAGTTGCTGGAGAAGTTCCGCGCCATGATCGCCCGTCGCGAGCCGATTATCGGCGGCGGCGCCGGCACCGGCCTTTCTGCGAAATGCGAAGAGGCGGGCGGTATCGATCTGATCGTTATTTATAACTCAGGCCGCTATCGCATGGCGGGACGCGGTTCGCTTGCCGGGCTGCTGGCCTACGGCAACGCCAACGAAATCGTGGTGGATATGGCGAAAGAGGTGCTGCCGGTCGTGAAAAAGACGCCGGTGCTGGCGGGCGTTAACGGCACCGATCCTTTCTGCCATTTCGACAAGTTTCTTGACGATCTTAAGGCGCTGGGCTTTTCCGGCGTGCAAAATTTCCCAACCGTCGGCCTGATTGATGGTAACTTCCGCGCCAATCTGGAAGAAACCGGCATGGGTTACGGGCTGGAAGTGGAGATGATCCGTCTGGCGCATCAGAAAGATATGCTGACCACGCCCTACGTCTTCAGCGCTGAGGATGCGGTGGCGATGACCGAAGCGGGCGCGGATATTATCGTGCCGCATATGGGCTTAACCACCGGCGGCAATATCGGCGCGGAAACGGCGTTAAAGCTGGAGGATTGCGTGCCGTTAATTAATGAATGGGCGCAGGCGGCGAAAGCGGTGCGTGAGGATGTCATCGTGCTGTGTCACGGCGGCCCGATTTCCACACCGGAAGATGCGCAGTTTATTATGAACAACTGTCCGCAGTGCGACGGCTTCTACGGCGCCAGCTCAATGGAGCGGCTGCCGACGGAAACCGCGTTAACCAATACAACAAAGCAGTTTAAAGCTATTCAGCGTTAATTTTCGGCGCCAACACCGGCTCCTGCTATCACAGCCGCGACATCCGACAACGGTGGCGCGGCTGTTCTTTTTGTCAGGCGCCAGCGCCCCGGTTTTAATATTCCCACTGCACATTGAAGCCGAGCGTTATGGTATCCGTCTGATAGCCCGCAGGCTTCCAGAGTGGCGTACCGGCAAACAGGTGATAACCGACTCCCCAGCGTTCACCGCACAGGCCCAGCACGCCGCCCGCCAGCTGTTTTCCTTCCTCCGCGTTGTCGGCGCGGCTGATAATACGCCCGTAATCAATGCCGGTATAAAGCCGCTGATCCCACTGTGGTAAATGCAGGTTAACGGTATTGCTCAGGAACCAGCCGCTGTTGCCGGTCAGGCTGTTTTCACCATCGAAACCGCGCACGCTCCAGCGGTTGCCAATGCTGAAGCGGTCCTGGCTTACCAGCTTGTCGGGCGACGCCTGTAGCAGGAAGTGCGGCTGATAGCTCATCTGTGCACCAGCCAGCTGAAAAGGGAGCCAGGCCTGCATATCAAACGTCATCAGCCGACCGGCGCGGTGATAACCGTTGTACAACATCTCGGTGGTAGGGCGGTTGCCAAACCACGGCACGTTGCGTTGCAGGCTGAGCGTGGCGTCGACCACGCCGTTTTCCAGATAGCGGCGGTGGGCGAGCGACAGGCGCGCATTGGTTATCTCTTTTTGCTGCAGTTCAATTTCCGTATCGTTGAGAAAATAGCGGTAGTCGCGCTGATTGATCTGGGCGCTTAAGGTGGTTTTCTGCGTCGCGTCGCGGTGCAGCAGGCGACTGAGTTGTAGGCTGAAATTACGGCTTTTGCCACTGTAGTAATAGTCCGACAGCTCGCCGGTCAGCGGCTGGCTGTAACGGTTTTCGCTGGCGTAGAGATCGAGCAGCCAGTAGCCGTAGGGCACTGAATACCAGGCGGCGTAGTTGCGGCTGCCGCGCTGCTGTTGATATTCCAGCGTCTGCCCCAGGGAAAAATAGAACAGATCGTTTAACCGGGTAGGGTTATCGAGATAAAACGCCGCGCCACCCTGATAGCGTCCGGTATAGCGGCTACCAGCGTCATCCAGCCAGAACGAGGCGCGCCAGCCGCGGTTTTGCTGTCGCGAGACAGTGATATCACTGGTGCCGGGTTGTTCGCCGGGCGCCAGCTGGATCGCGACATCGGTATGGGGAACGCGCTGCATATTCTCCAGTCCCTGTTCGACGGTGCGTAGATCCAGCAGATCGCCTGGGCGCAGGGGAAAAGCGGCGTTAAGGTAGATATTGTCGCTGCTGCCTTCAGCAAGCTTGAGCTGGCCTACGTGCCCGGCGTTAATGCGCAGCCTGAGCGTGCCGTCGCCCGCCCGCTGATCGGGCACGTTGACTCTCGACGTGATATAGCCCGCCTTCATAATGCGATTTTCCAGCAGCCTGACTAAATGGCGCACGTTTGGAACGTTAAGGCAGCGACCGAGACCCCGATCCGCGATGCGCTGCACAGGAAGCCAGGCGGGAAGGTCGCTGCGGTTTTCAAGATGGATCGCCTTTATTCTCAGGCAGCCTTCGGTATCGGTAAATTCACCCGTGTCGTTGTCAGCGACCGTGACGCTTCCCTGTACCGCTTTCCCGGTTGTGGTCAGGCTTTTCTGGCGCGCCTTTTGCTGTTCCTGCTGATGCAGACTTTGTTGTTCAATAATGGCGCTGGGAGTGCTGGAGAAAGAGGTGATGGGCAGAATCAATAATGCCGAAAATAGCAGCCTGTAAGACATATCGCTTCCCTGAGAAAAAAACGTGCCGCCTGTGACGGCACGGTAAAGTGATTAATTATTTAATAGAGTTAACAACCTGCGGATCAATATCATCGTTTCCAGGCGTGTCCTGCGCTTCCTCTGCCGGATCCTGCGCTTCCTCAGTTGGATCCTGCGCTTCCTCAGTTGGGTCCTGCGCTTCCTCAGCCGGATCCTGCGCTTCCTCAGTCGGGTCCTGCGCTTCCTCAGTTGGGTCCTGCGCTTCTTCAGCCGGGTCTTCCGGTTCCTCAACCGGTTTCAGCGTGTTAACTAATTTAACATCGCCAACGAGCTGGCCAGAGTTCTTGAAAGAATGGGAATAGATCAGAGAATCAGCAGATTCGATCGTACCGCTGTTTGTCACTACGGGCGCGCTCAGCACAATATTATTAGCGCCTTTCAGCACGCCGCTATTAGACAGCGAGTTGGTAACGTCTGCGCTCAGCCAGTCGGCGGCGTTCAGCTCACCATAGTTTTCAAAATCTTTGGTTTTCAGGGAAATGGTGTTGCCGGTAATCGCTTTTTTGTTATCGAAATTGCCTTCCGCCGTAATGGTTACCGCGTTGTTCGCCTTGATCACGTTATGGTTGCCTAACGACTTCTGTACGCGATAATCAACATTGCGGCCAGCGGTGATCTCGCCCTGTTTCGTCTCGGTTACCGGGAAGAACCACCAAATGTTATAGGCATAATTATTATCTACCTTACCCACATCAAGGTTAACGTCACGCCCAGCCTTAACGGCGGCGTCAGCCATATACAGCATATTGTCCACCTTCAGGTTGACATCATTGTTTGCCTTAATATGGCTGAATTTGTTATCCAGATCTTTCGCTGTAATATTGACATCGTTAAACGCGTAAATCTGACCTTCATTGACGACCTTATCCGCGTTAATCCCGATATTGCCCAGGCTGTGAATGCCTTTATTTTCTGTATAGTTATTTATATCGAATTC
>NZ_JANION010000003.1:0-5178 GCF_024610815.1 Mixta sp. | reverse complement strand
GCATAGCTTGTCATCGTATCTCCCTCTTTCCATATAGCCGTCGCCAAACAGCCAGAAGGTGATGTCATAACCTCCATCGGGAATAGTCTGAGGAATGCCGTAGCGGCGCTTAAGCATATCTTTATTTTCCTGCCACCAGGCTATCTTTCCTCGTGTGGTAAGAGGAAAGTGGTCTACCAGCACATCGCTATAGCCGCCGCCTCTGTGATGAACAGCTACGATAGTGACCGGACGCAGAGATAACCAAATAAAACCGGTTACCAGGGTAATGGCGATAATGAATATTGCCCCAATCAGTTTCTTATTTTTTCGCGTCATTTCGCTTCTCCGCTCATGTCTGCCGTGGCTTCCATATGGGTAATAAAAGGTTTAAAGCCAAAGCAATGATTAAACTGGTATATCATTAGCCGGACAATCTCTTTGCTATTTCACCGTTCTCTTTCAAATAGTAATAACCGTCGCTGGTGGTAAAATAGAGACCGCTGTTTTTACTGTATCTGACCGTAAAGGCTTTATCTTTTTCTATACAGTTTTTTTGCGTTTTCATATCCATAAAGCACAGTCTGTCATTGTATCTTCCTCTTTCCTTATAGCCGTCACCGAAGTACCAAAAGGTGATGGTAAAATCCTGTGCAAATGCCGGTTGAGGAACGCCGTAGCGTTTTTTCAGCGTGTCACGGTTTTTCTGCCACCAGGCTATTTTTCCTTTGGTGGTAAGAGGAAAGCGGTTTACCAGCACATCGCTAAAGCCGCCGCCTCTGTGATGAACAGCTACGATAGTGACCGGACGCAGAGATAACCAAAGAAAACCGGTTACCAGGGTAATGGCGATAATGAATATTGCCCCAATCAGTTTCTTATTTTTTCCCGTCATTTCGCTTCTCCGCTGATGTCTACCGTGGCTTCCATATGGGTAATAAAAGGTTTAAAGCCAAAGCGATGATATCGCTGTAGTACAAACCAGATGCGAAAGAAACGGAAAAGATTAAATTTCCCCTTTAGAATATCGTGTGCGTCCAGGCCAAAATGATCCTGAACTTTATAGTGTATTTTTGCACGGTAGCGATTATTTTCGATATGGAGGGACTGGATAGTGATATGCGTTGCCCAGGTATCATGCACGGTGATCCCCATGCCGTTGATATTATCCTGAAAACGATCAAATTTAGGGAGTTTCCCATTAAGTACAGCTTCTCTTAGTTTTATTTGGTTGGCTATGGGATAAATACCCTTTCCCCAGTCAATGTTCCTGCTAAGCGCTGTTTGTAACAGCATCCGGGTACTGTTTTCTTCAAAGTGGTCGTCAATAATCTGCATTCTCAACGCGCTATCCAGCGATAAACGCCTGAACGGTTCACCTTCACCGCGCTGCATATGGGTAATCATCTCTTCGATAAGGTGCTTATAAGGGCCATATATCGCAAAGCTTTGCGACAGGTGGCGCATCTCGTCAAACAGGATGCTGGCGCATTCCTGCTGCATGATTTTCCGGCCTTCGCCGCGCGCACCGTAAAACATCGAATGCGGCTGTCTGAAAGGGGTAATTTCCGTCAGCGTGTAAGGATCAACGCGGGTGGAGACATCAAGCAGATGATAATCGTTTTTTAGCTGTGATTCGGTCAGATCGCCGTAGCGCATGTCCTCCGCGCTGTAATCATCCATCCTGTCCTGCGTTTTAAAAATGGTACAGGGAAAGCGTAATGCGGTCATTGAGCACTCCTTGTGCTGCCTGTTTTATATCCGTCTGGTGATAATAAGCTGCGGCGAAAAAGGCGTAAATATCGAACGCCGTTACGGGAAAAGGTAAGCGCTGGGCGTTGCTGACATATCTGAAGTCGATCAGGCTGACCTGAACAAACTGGGCGCTGACGGTGTGGTAGTGGCAGGTCCGGCGTACAGGCTATCTTCGGCGCCATTTTGGTTAACCTGAAAACGGAAATGGATGGCGACGTTTGTAACGGTTAATCTGTCGTGAGTGAAAAAGGCCGTGTTCGGGTGAAAGCTGGTCAGTCAAAGCGTTGAGGCCCGAAAATTCGGGCCTCTGACGACGAGCAACCGGGCTGAAAGCCTGATTCCGTCGTTTTCCTTGCCAGCATCATGATGAATTCATATTCATTAAAATGCTTAGCTGGCTGGCATCATTTGTAAAGACGCCTTTTTTATCGCCGCCTGCTGCCGACAGCGGCTTATTTTTTCATCTGCTGCAGAATATTAACGCACTGGTTCTCTTCGTTATCGCTGGGGGAGATCAGCGCCAGCAGCGCCGCCGCTGGCGTCAGCACCGTGCCCAGCGCCACCGCCGCCGCGCCGCGCGCCAGCAGCGGCCCGGTTTTCACGCCCGCGTCCGGGTTTTTAAAGGTGCCGCGCACGTAGAGCGGCGAACGCAGGGTAACGATGCGTACCCCTTTGCTTTCCGGGTTGATCGAGAGATCCATTCGTTCGTTGGCGAAGTTAACGTTGCCGGAGAGGTTGACCACGGCGTTAGTGGTATCGAAAACAAACAGCCGCGAAGTCGCCAGCCCGTTGCGCACGTCCAGATTGGCGGCCGCGCAGTTGATGCGCACCTCATCGTCGCCGAACAGTTTGCCGACCACATAGTTGCCGACGTTCAGCCCGATAATCTCCATCAGGCTACGGCTGATTACGCCGTCGTTCATCAGCAGCTTCACATCGCCGTTGCTGGTCGCCAGCAGATCCGCCACCGAATTGCCGCTGCCGCTCAGCGTCGCGTCGCCGTTCAGCTGGCCGAGGCTGTTCTGCATCGCCTCCACACCGGGGAAAAGCTGGCGCAGGTGCAGCTTACGGGCGTGAAGGTCGGCGCGGCCGCGCATCGGCGTCCGACTGCCCTCAAGGCGCACGGTGGAGTTCAGCGTGCCGCCCGCCACGCCGAAACGCAGCGGGTCCAGCAGCAGGTCGCCGTTTTTTAGCTCCAGATGGGTATAGAGATCGCTGAGCGGCAGCGAGTCGCTGTGTTCGATGCGCTTGCCGCTGAATTTCACGTCGGCGTCCATCACATCCCAGTTTTTGGTATCGAAGCGGTCATGCGGCAGTACGCGGTCAGCGGGCTGGCCGCTTTTCTTGCCGCGCTGCGCTTCCGCCTTCGCGGTTTTCTCGTGGCCGCTGCCGCTGTCGACGCCAATCAGCGGGCCGAGATCCGCCATGCGCAGCTGGCGCGACACCACTTCGCCGCTCAGCTTCGGACGCGGTTTACCCTGGGTGTAGGTGAGCGTGCCGTGAATATCACTGTCGCCGATATGGCCGTTGAAGTTTTCATAGTGATAAACGGCGCCGCCCTTCTCACGGAATTTCACTTTCAGATGGCCGTCGGTTTCATACGGCGGCGTATCCGGCAGCAGCACGCCGGTGAGATCGTAGAGGTTCGCCAGCGTATCGCCGGAGAAGCGCACGCGCAGATCGAGCCCGCCCAGATTCATCGGGTCTTGCAGGCTGCCGGTGATATTGACGCGCGTGGTGCCGTTGCGCACTTCGGCCTGCACCGGGAACGGCGTGGTTTTGCTGCGCAGCGAGAGCATGCCGCCGAGCTTACCGCTGCCGTCCAGACGCTGATCGTTATAAGTGCCGCTGGCGCGCCAGCCGAAAACGAAATCGGCCGCGCCCTTCTGCTTATCGTCGCCGCCCGCCACCTGGCCGTAAGGCACCGGTTTGCCCAGCGGATCGATTTCCATTTTCACATTGGCTTTATTCACTGCGTCGCGGTAAGCGAGATGCACACGGTCAAACAGAATGTTATCAAGACGGAATGACCAGGCGGAGGGCTGCTGCTGCTGATTCTCCGGCTGGTCGCTATTAGCGAGGTTAAACGTCCAGTTGTTCTTCTTATCCGCCGTCTGGATCAGACGAGCGTCGGGCTGTTGCAGTTTGATCCAGGGAATAAAAATCTCTTTATGCAGCAGCGCCAGCGGGGAAAGGGTGGCATCGGCGCGTTGCAGCTGCACCATCGTTACTTCAGGAATATCGGGCGGGTTGCCCAGTACAATATCCTCAGCATGGATCTGCGGCCAGGGCACCCAGCGGCGCCAGCCCGGCTCCTCCCGATTGCGCACCCAGTTCACGCCGAGATCGCCGCGAATGGCGAACGGACGGTTCAGCTCCGTCGAGACTTTCTGGTTGATGGTTGGCTTCAGACGATTCCAGTCGAAGGTTGCGATTACGACGACAATTACCACAACCAGCAAACAAAAAATCCCGATAACCCAGCTGGTGATCTTTCCTGCGCGTGACATCTCCGTCTCCTTACCTGTTATCTATTTGGTAAAGATAGTAGAGCGCGACGAAAACGGCATCAGGGAAGCTGGAGAGGCAATTCCGGCAGCTGGCTGAAAGGTACGGGACGCGAAAAAAAGTAGCCCTGCGCGGCAAAAGCGGGCGACTGACGCACCTGCTCCCACTCTTCGGCGGTTTCCACGCCTTCGACAATCACCCCTTTGCAGTAGCGACCAATCAGTGCCAGCAGCATGGCGAACATATTACGTCCTTCATCGCTGTTGCGCAGCAGGACAAACAGTTCGCGCGCCAGCTTAATGTAGTCGTAGCTCAGCTCGGTCAGCGCGGAGAAATTCGCCATGCCTGAGCCGAAATCATCCAGCCAGAGCGCGCCCAGCTCTGGTATCCGCGCCACAATCTCTTCCTGCGGCAGCACATGATGTTCGACCAGTTCGAAGCGCACCCAGGGCAGGCGGCCAATCAGCGCGCGCAGCGGCCCATGATGCTGGATAGCCAGCAGGGTCGGCCCGTCGATATTGACGGAGGCGACGCGATCCGAGCCGACAAAAAAGCGTTCCCAGCCGCGCAGCATCTCCAGCTGTTCCTGAATAATATGCAAACGCTGATTAACGCTCAGCGCGGCGAAATAGCGTTCCGGCGAAATCCTCTGCTGCGGCGCGGAAGGATGCGACACGGCGGTCAGCAGCTCAATTGCCATCAGGCGACCCGTAACCTGATAAATCGGTTGAAAGGTATAAGAACGCTGGCATGACAGCCAGTACTGCTGCTGTTCCTGATGCTGTTGCGCGACAATTGAGGAAGGAAGCTGGTAACTGATTTTCTTCATCCTCATGGTTTTTATCCTGAATGGCGGGCCGTGATCCTCAGCCAGACGCAGCGTGATGGAGAACGCATTTTTACAGGTTACGCCACGTCGAGGCGATCCACTTTATC
>NZ_JANION010000053.1:0-1544 GCF_024610815.1 Mixta sp. | reverse complement strand
GATCAGCGCGGCGTTGAGCTCATGACGGCGCCCGCTCAGCAGCTTCACCAGCGTCCAGGTGATAAAGCCGAAGGCGATGCCGTTAGCGATCGAGTAGGTCAGCGGCATGGTCAACGCGGTAACGGTCACCGGCGCGGCGGTAGTGATATCTTTCCAGTCGATCTCCGCCAGGCCGGAGGTCATCAGCACGGCGATAAACAGTAGCGCGGGCGCGGTAGCGTAGACCGGTACGCTGGAGGCGAGCGGCGCGAAGAACAGGCTCAGCAGAAACAGCGCGGCGACGACAACCGCCGTCAGCCCGGTGCGGCCGCCAGCGCTGACGCCCGCCGCCGATTCGATATAGCTGGTGGTGGTGGAGGTGCCCAGCAGCGAGCCAAACAGCGCGGCGGCGCTGTCTGCGATCAGCGCTTTGCCCATTTTTGGGATATTACCCTGCTCGTCCGCCAGCCCGGCGCGTTTCGTCACGCCGATCAGCGTCCCGGAGTTATCGAAGACATCGACAAACAGGAAGGCGAAGATCACACCCACCAGCGAAATATCGAGCGCGCCTTTGATATCAAGCTGCATAAAGGTCGGCGCGATAGAGGGCGGCGCAGAAAAGACGCCCGCAAAGGGCGACAGACCGAGCGCCATTGAGAGAAAAGTTACCGCCAGAATGCCGATCAGCACTGCGCCGGTTACGCGCCGCGCTTCCAGCACCACGATGATGATAAAGCCCAGCATCGCCAGCAGCGGGCCGGGCTTCGTGAGGTCGCCGATGCCCACCAGCGTCGCCGGATTGCCGATCACGATGCCTGCACCCTGCAGGGCGATGATCGCCAGAAACAGGCCGATGCCCGCCGCGATGCCGGATCGCAGCGGCAGCGGAATGCTGGCGATGATCCATTCACGGATTTTAAAAATGGAGAGCGCAAAAAAGATCAGCGCCGACAGAAATACCGCGCCCAGCGCGATCTGCCATGTGTAGCCCATATGCAGCACGACGGTATAGGTAAAAAAGGCGTTCAGCCCCATGCCCGGCGCCAGCGCAATAGGATAATTAGCGATCAGTCCCATTAGCAGCGATCCGATTGCCGCCGCCAGGCAGGTCGCGACGAATACCGCGCCTTTGTCCATTCCGGTGGCGCTGAGAATGGTGGGGTTAACAAACAGGATATAGGCCATCGCCAGGAAGGTGGTGAAACCGGCTATTACTTCGGTGCGCACCGTGGTGTTGTGTGCTTTTAATTGAAATAGTTTTTCTGGCATGCTGCTTCTCTCGTAGCGTTAGCGTGGTCACTTGCGTGAGGTTTCTCTTGCCGAAATAAAAGGAATAAGAGCATTCCTGATTAGCAAGCGCTATGCCACAGCTGTCGCCCTGCCTTGCCCTTTGTCACGCCGTTCACCTTACAGAGACCCTGCACCACAACAAGGCCCCCAAAATGCGCATTGCACTAAAATGGAGAACAACCTATGCCGCCGAAGCAAATCTTACTACAGCAGCGGGTTCCATCCTCTCTTATACGTCTGGCGGCTTATTCGCAGCTAAAAGCGCACGGTAGCTT
>NZ_JANION010000250.1:0-2980 GCF_024610815.1 Mixta sp. | reverse complement strand
ATGTAACAGTGATTAAATAAATTGCTAAATGCATCAGGTTATTAGTTAAAATTCTATAATGACCAGAACGGATCTTTAACAACCGCAGAACGCATTAGCATCATGTTTGCCGGAAGCTTCCAACCGCGCCCGTCACTCTGTACCCTGCACGCGACAACATGCCACAGAGTTGATAGTCTGCATTCTTTCACGCAATCCGCAGCATGATGGTAATTTTGGTGTCAAAGATCCACCAAATATGGCGCTAAGGAGACTGTAAATGTCTGATAAAAAAGTGACGCTAACCCTGAACGGTGAAGCTCCTGTCGAACTGGACGTGCTACACGGCACGCTGGGCCAGGACGTTGTTGACGTACGAAGCCTCGGCTCAAAAGGCTTATTCACGTTCGACCCCGGTTTTACCTCTACTGCGTCCTGTGAATCGAAGATCACCTATATCGACGGTGATGAGGGTATCCTGCTCCACCGCGGTTATCCTATCGATCAGCTCGCCACCCACTCTAACTATCTTGAAGTCTGCTATATCCTGCTGAACGGCGAAGCGCCGACCCAGGAACAGTTTGAAGAGTTCCGCACCACCGTTACGCGCCATACCATGATTCATGAGCAGATCACCCGTCTGTTCCACGGCTTCCGCCGCGACTCTCATCCGATGGCGGTAATGTGCGGTGTAACCGGCGCACTGGCGGCGTTCTACCACGACTCACTGGATGTTAACATCGAGCGCCACCGTGAAATCGCCGCGTTCCGTCTGCTCTCCAAGATGCCGACCGTGGCTGCGATGTGCTACAAATACTCGATTGGTCAGCCGTTTGTTTATCCGCGCAACGACCTCTCCTACGCCGGCAACTTCCTGCATATGATGTTCGCCACCCCGTGCGAAGAATACCAGGTAAACCCAGTGCTGGAGCGCGCGATGGATCGTATTCTGATCCTGCACGCTGACCATGAGCAGAACGCCTCTACTTCTACCGTTCGTACCGCAGGCTCCTCCGGCGCCAA
This sequence comes from Mixta sp., assembly GCF_024610815.1. Lineage (NCBI taxonomy): Bacteria > Pseudomonadati > Pseudomonadota > Gammaproteobacteria > Enterobacterales > Erwiniaceae > Mixta > Mixta sp. The sequence goes on along the minus strand of NZ_JANION010000250.1, from coordinate 1,978 downwards.
CCCGTTCGCCTGTATCGCTGCGGGCATCGCCTCGCTGTGGGGACCGGCGCACGGCGGCGCGAACGAAGCCTGCCTGCGTATGTTGGAAGAGATCAGCCATAAAGAGCATATCCCGGAATTCGTGCGTCGCGCGAAAGATAAAAACGACTCTTTCCGCCTGATGGGCTTCGGCCATCGTGTTTATAAAAACTACGATCCGCGCGCCACCGTGATGCGTGAAACCTGTCATGAAGTGCTGAATGAACTGGGCATGAAGGACGATCTGCTGGAAGTGGCGATGGAGCTGGAGCACATTGCGCTCAACGACCCCTACTTCATTGAACGCAAACTCTATCCGAACGTCGATTTCTACTCCGGCATTATTCTGAAAGCGATGGGAATTCCGTCCTCTATGTTTACCGTGATCTTCGCCATGGCGCGTACCGTCGGCTGGATTGCGCACTGGAAAGAGATGCATGACGAAGGCATGAAAATCGCCCGCCCGCGTCAGCTCTATACCGGTTACGAACAGCGCGAGTTCGAATCCCAGCTGCAGAAATAATTTTTCTGCCAAAGAAAAAGGGCCTGCGGGCCCTTAAATATTTTCAGGCGATCGCGCGGGAGACAAGGTCCGTTCGCAAAGACGCAAAAGACGGCATCCCTGCCAGCTCGTCCCGCGCCTTCCCTGGCGCGGGACGCTTTGCTCTTCGGTCCTTGTCTCCCGCGCTTAAGCATCGGCATCTGAAGGGCCTGCGGGCCCTTTTTTATTGTCTGAACCGCGCTAAAGCTGGCAGCCGGGACACCAGTAAAAGGGGCGCGAAGAGAGCGTGCTCTTTTCAATGACGCCGCCGCAGCGTTCGCACGTTTTACCCGCGCGATGAAAAACTTTAAAGCGAAAGGCCGCCTCGTGGTGCGCGCTTTTCATCGTGCCGCGCATGCGGTAGGAATGGCGTGGAATCGCCAGCAGCGCCTGCGATAAACGCCGCAGCTGCGACTCGGTCAGATCCTGCGCGCGATGCTGCGGCGCCAGCTCCGCCTCCCACAAAATCTCCACCCGCAGGTAGTTGCCCAACCCCGCCAGAAAAGTCTGATCGAGCAGCAGACCGCTGAACTGACGCCGCCGGAAACGCGGCGAAAGCAGACGCTCGCGCACCTCCTCCTCCGTCAGGCGCATATCCAGCACATCGGGGCCGATACGCTGTAAAAACGGGTGCGCCGCCAGCGTATCGCTGTTATGCATCTCAATATCCGATGCGCTGTAGAGCAGAATCGTCTGGTCCACGCAGGCGAGGCGCACCCGTAGCACCCGCTGCGTCTGCGCTTCGCTGCCGGTTTCCACCACCCGCCAGACGCCATACAGCTGGTTATGGCTGTAGAGCGTCAGCCCGTTGGAGAAGTGCGTCAGCAATGCCTTGCCACGCGTTTCTATCGCAGTGACCGTCTCGCCGATCAGAGCCTTTTCATAGGTTTTCAACTGCGTAAAGGCAAACCACACATCCGTCAACGGTTTGCCGACAATGGCTTCCTCCAGCCGATCCGCCGCGCGGCGAATCTCTGGTCCTTCTGGCATAGCGTTATCCTGTTAGTGCGTCGCGCCGCCTGCCTGGCGCAGATCCTGTTCCGTTCGTAACGCGATGGTAACCGCCATTTCCAGCGCCAGTATGACGGTTTGTGCCGCCATGCTGGGCGCGCCGGGATGATTTACCGCCTGCTCCGGCAGATAAGGAATATGAATAAACCCGCCGCGCACGTTATTGCCCTGCTGGGCGAGACGGTGCAGCAGGCCATACATCACATGGTTGCAGACGAAGGTGCCAGCGGTTTGCGAGACCGACGCGGGAATGCCCGCTTCGCGAATGCCCGCCACGATAGCTTTGATCGGCAGCGTAGAGAAATAGGCCGCCGGTCCGTCGGGAACGATCGGCTCATCGATCGGCTGATTGCCGTTGTTATCCGCGATGCGCGCATCGTCAATATTGATGCCGACGCGCTCCACGGT
>NZ_JANION010000249.1:0-74859 GCF_024610815.1 Mixta sp. | reverse complement strand
CCATCAGATCCCGTTCGCGGAAACCCAGGCGGGCAAAGGCACGCTGGTTTCCGACCATCTGCTTAACGTCGGCGGCGTCGGCGAAACCGGCTGTCTGGCGGCTAACCTGCTGGCGAAAGAGGCCGACCTGGTGATTGGCGTCGGCACGCGTTACACCGATTTCACCACCGCCTCGAAATGGATATTCCAGCACCCGGATGTGAGCTTCCTGAATATCAATGTCAGCAACTTCGACGCTTACAAGCTTGATGGCGTTCAGCTGGTGGCGGACGCGCGCGAGGCGCTGACCGCACTGGATGCGCGTCTGGCGGCGCAGGGCTTCCGCAGCGAGTGGGGCGCGCAGATCGAACAGGCGCAGAGCCGCCTGCTGAAGGAGACGCAGCGCGTTTACCAGGCGGCTTACAGCGAAGAAAACTTCGTGCCGGAGATCGACGACAGCATCGATCGTGAGGCGCTGTTCGCCGAGTTCAACCGTCTGACCGGCTCCTTTCTGACCCAAAGCAGCGTGCTGGGCGCGCTTAACGAGCAGTTGCCGGAAGATGCGGTGATCGTCGCCGCCGCCGGCAGCTTGCCCGGCGATCTGCAACGCGTCTGGCGCACCAAAGCGCACAACGGCTATCACGTGGAATATGGCTACTCCTGCATGGGATATGAGATCAACGCCGCGCTCGGCGTCAAGCTGGCCGAACCGCAGCGCGAGGTCTACGCGCTGGTGGGTGACGGCTCTTTTATGATGCTGCACTCCGAACTGGTCACCTCGATTCAGGAGAAGGCGAAAATCAACGTGGTGCTGTTCGACAATATGACTAACGGCTGCATCAACAACCTGCAGCTGGAGCATGGCATGGACAGCTTTACTACCGAGTTCCGTTTTCGCGATGCGGAAAGCGGCAAGCTGGACGGCGGCTTTATTCCCGTCGACTTCGCCGCTATCGCCGCGGGTTACGGCTGCAAGACCTGGCGCGTCACGACGCTGGAGGAGCTGGGCCTGGCGCTGGAAGCGGCGCGCAAAGAGACCGTCTCTACCCTGATTGACGTAAAAGTGCTGCCCAAAACCATGGTGCATAAATATTTCAGCTGGTGGCACGTCGGCGGCGCGCAGGTTTCTCAATCTGAACGCATCGACGCCGTCGCCAAAATGCTGAAAGAGCATGTCGATCAAGCTAGAAAATACTGATTATTAAAAACTTTCTCTGAACATCTACCCTGACAGCGGACGTCGCCAGCATGGCTGGCGGGTTCGCGCTTACCCTGAATTCTGGAGACATTATGACTCTGAAACTTGGCGTTATCGGCACCGGCGCAATTGGCCAGGAACATATTCGTCGCTGCACAAAAGTGTTGCAGGGCGCCACCGTGGTGGCGGTGTCCGATATTAACCTTGAAGGCGCCAAAGCGGCGCTGGCGCGGCTGGGTTTGCAGGCGGAGGTCTATGCCAACGGTTATGACGTGGTGAACTCGCCTGATGTCGACGCGGTGCTGGTCACCTCATGGGACCCGACGCATGAAGAGTTCACGCTGGCCGCTATCGCCGCGGGCAAGCCGGTATTCTGCGAGAAACCGCTGGCGATGACCGCCGAAGGCTGCCGTCGCGTGGTGGATGCCGAGATGAAGTTCGGCAAGCGTCTGGTGCAGGTCGGCTTTATGCGCCCTTACGACGTCGGCTATCGCGCGCTGAAAAAGGTGATTGCCGAAGGACAGATTGGCGAGCCGCTGATGCTGCACTGCGCGCACCGCAATCCCACCGTGCCGGAGAGCTACACCACCGATATGGCGATCACCAGCACGCTGATCCATGAACTCGACGTGCTGCGCTGGCTGACCAACGACGACTACAAAACCGTGCAGGTAGTCTTCCCACGGGTCACCTCAAAAAGCCACGCCCGCCTGAAAGATCCGCAGATCGTGCTGTTTGAAACGCAGAAGGGCATCCGCATCGATGTGGAAATCTTCGTCAACTGCGCCTACGGCTACGATATCCAGTGCGAAGTGGTCGGCGAAGAGGGCATTGCCCGCCTGCCGGAGCCCTCAGCGGTGCAAATGCGTAAAGGCGCGCAGCTTTCCACCTCCATCCTCACCGACTGGAAAGACCGCTTTATCGACGCTTACGACGTGGAGCTACAGGCTTTTATCAACGACGTCAGCAGCGGTTCGCTGACCGGCCCGTCCGCCTGGGACGGCTATGCCGCCTCGGTCGCCGCCGACGCCTGCCTCAAGGCGCAGAACAGCGGCGCTATCGAGCCAGTCGAGCTGCCGCCGCGTCCCGCCTTCTACGATAAGGCTTAATTCCCCGTCCTCTTCCCGCAGCGTCGGGAAGCGCGCGCACTTACGCACTGAGCAATCAGGGAGAACGTTATGAAGATCGCTTTCGATGTGGATGTCATCCGAGACCTGGGCATCACGAAGATGGTTCATCAGGTAGCTGACTGGGGCTACAAATATATTGAACAGTCGCCGCATCCGCAGATTAACCCCTTCTATAAGCACCCGAAAGCCAGCCGGGAGATCATGACGGAGTATAAAAACGCGCTGAAAGCGACCGGCGTCGAGATCTCCTCGTTTATTGTGGTGTACCGCTGGTCCGGCCCGGACGAACTACGGCGCCAGGCGGCGGTAAAAAACTGGAAGCGCATGATCGAGATCGCCGTAGAGATGGGCGTGCAGGTGATCAACACCGAGCTGTCCGGCAATCCCAACGAGCCGGAGATCTGCGAAGAAATGTTTTACCGTTCTATGGAGGAGCTGCTGCCGATCGTTGAACGCGAAGGCATCCGCATCGAAATTCAGTCGCATCCGTGGGATTTCTGCGAGCAGAACAACGAAACCGCCGATATCGTGAAGTCGTTCCGCAGCGAAAACGTGAAGTACGTTTACAGCGTGCCGCACACCTTTTTCTATGACAAAGGCAAAGGCGACGTAAAAAGCATGCTGGAGTACGTGGGCGATGACCTGTCGCACGTACTGGTCGCCGATACCATGAACCACACCAAACACTGCCGCTACATCGTCAATCCGCCAGGCGTGGACGCCGCGGTACATCAGCATGTCGGCGTGGGCGAAGGTGAAGTCGATTTCACCACCCTGTTTAAAACCCTGCGTGAAATGGATTTTGCCAACCGTACCTACAAGGTGGGCGGCGAATCGATTATCGCCTCGGCGCTGTTCGGCTATCCCGAAAAGATGAAGTATCAGGCGGTGGAAACGCGCGAGCTGATCGAGCGTGAGCTGCTGGGAAAATAAGGTGGCGGGCTCTCCTGCGAGCCTGAGCGCGTGGCGGCGAACGCCGCCGTACTGAACAGAGAATTCATCATGAATAAAGATTACGTGAAGCTGGCGATCGCGCCGATTGGCTGGACCAACGACGATATGCCGGAACTGGGGAAAGAGAACACCTTTCAGCAGACCGTCAGCGAAATGGCGCTGGCGGGCTTCAGCGGCAGCGAAGTCGGCAGCAAATATCCGCGCGATCCGGCGGTGCTGAAACCGATGCTGGAGATCCGCGGCATTCAGATCTGCAACGCCTGGTTCAGCACCTTTTTCGCCAACGGTGAAAAGGCGAAAACTATCGACGAGTTCATTAACCATATGAATTTTTTACATACGATGGGCGCCAAAGTGATCGGCTGCTCTGAGCAGAGCAAAAGCATTCAGGGCACCTCGCTGGCGGTATTCGAGCAAAAACCGGTATTTACGGAAGAAGAGTGGCGCTTAACCGCCGAGGGCTATAACGAGCTGGCGAAAATTGCGGCGGACAAGGGAATGCAGGTCTGTCTGCATCACCATATGGGCACCGGCATCCAGACACCTGCCGAGATTGACCGCTTTATGGCACTGACCAACGATGACGTTTATCTGCTCTATGATACCGGCCATATTTACTACTCCGAGAACAGCGAGCAGGCGATGCTGTCGGTGCTGGAGAAGCATCTGCCGCGCATCAACCATATTCATCTGAAGGATGTGCGCGATGAGGTGGTCAGCGCGGTGCGTAACCAGAAACTCTCCTTCCTGGACGGAGTAAAACGCGGCACTTTCACCGTGCCGGGCGACGGCGTGATTGATTTCAAACCGGTGTTTAAAATTCTCGACGACGCGGGATATCGCGGCTGGATGGTGGTAGAGGCGGAGCAGGATCCGGCGCTGGCTAACCCCTTTGAATATGCGGTGAAGGCGCGTAAGTATATTCGCGAAACCGCAGGCATTTGACGGCATTTTGCGCTGAAAACGGGAACTTATAAGCCTTAAACGACAAAACGCCGCCATCTCTGGCGGCGTTTTTTATGCGCGTAAGCGAGGCGTTTATTTCAGCGTGATGGTGTTAATCACATTTTCCGCTGCCGTCTGCGCCTGCTGCTGATTATCGGCAGGCAGGGTGATTTGCAGCGTCAGCAATTTACCGTCCGCTTTCGCCAGCACGACAGAAGACCAGGCTGTCTGCTGATTGGCGGAGATCACCGTATCCAGCTGCTGCGCCGGTTCGCCCTTGAGCGTAATCGCTTCATTGGCCACTACCTGCAGCTGCGGATCGCGGTTGCGCTGCTGCTGCTCCAGACGCTTCGCCAGCACGTCCAGACCTTCGTTGGTGGCATCGCCATCAATCACGATAATGGCGCGCTGGCCGCTTTCATCGGCGTAAACGTGCATGTTGTTCGCCTGCGTGCCCAGCTTGCCGCTCTTATCAGACATGCCCGCCGGCAAGTTGAAGCTGAGTTTGCCATCCATTAACGACACCGTCTGCGTTGATGTGCTGGCGCTGGCGCCGTTATCGTCCGCTGCGGCTTTATCCGACTGCTGATCGCAGGCGGCCAGACCTACTACCAGTAAACCTATTCCAAGATATTTTGTAAGTTGACGCATCAGGTTCCCTTTTATTGATTAGCCTGGCAATACAGTACTCAATACAAACTGAATCAGCGCGTAAAAGCAACCAACCGAGTGTCACAGGATCTTAGACGCGCTGACAAAGTATCGCTATTGCCGCTTAGCCGAAATTGTAGCGGGTTTGTCCTGACATTGCCGCCAGGCGTTTTAACGCGGCATTGAGCAGCACGCCGTAGGCAGGCAGGAAAAACACCATGCAGATAAGCACCTTGAAGCTGTAATCGACCAGCGCGATTTCTACCCAATTCTGCGCCATAAAAGCGTCCGGGCTTTTATAAAAAGCGATGAAGAAGAAGGCGAGCGTGTCGCTGATATTGCCTAAAAACATCGCCGACGCGGGCGCCGCCCACCACTGCGGCAACTGACGCAGCCGGTTAAAGACATGCACGTCCAGAATCTGGCCCAGCGCGTAGGCCATAAAGCTGGCGCAGGCGATGCGGGCGACAAACAGGTTAACCTGCTCCAGCGCGTTCAGCCCCTGCCATGCGCCGTTATAGAACAGCGAAGAGACCACGTAGGAGATAAAGAGCGCAGGCACCATCACCGCAAGGATAATTCGACGGGCCAGCGGCGCGCCAAAAATCCGCACGGTCAGATCGGTAGCCAGGAAGATAAACGGAAAGCTGAAGGCGCCCCAGGTGGTATGGAAACCAAACAGGGAAACAGGCAGCTGGACCAGATAATTACTGGAGGTAATCACCAGCACATGAAACAGGGATAGCCAGATAAGCGCATGCTTCCGCTGGCGCGGCGTAAAGGAGATCATAATGTACCTTTTTTACGTTGGGGTGAGGGAACCCAGTGTTTACTCAGCGTTCTGCTGTCTGTTCGCGTTTAGCCTGACGCATCTTGCGCAAGCTGAGCGGCGACGGAACGCCGTCTGTCAGCGGCAGGCAACATCGCCAGCCGCGGCGCATCTTACCGCGTTGTTTCGGCTTTGCAACGGTTAGTTTTCACGCAAACGTTAACCTGCTTTCGGCGGCTTGCGCAACAGGCCGCCGGGCGTAGAATAGAGCGCAACAGAATTCAGTGACGAGACGATAATGAGTGATCCATTCGCAAATCCCGATCAAACCCTGGACGCGCTGGGCCTGCGCTGCCCGGAACCGGTAATGATGGTGCGCAAAGCGGTGCGCCATATGGAGGAGGGCGAGACCCTGCTGATCATCGCCGACGATCCCGCCACCACGCGCGATATTCCCGGCTTTTGCCTTTTTATGGAACATACGCTGGTGGCGCAATCCACCGATGAGAAGCCCTATCGCTATCTGGTGCGCAAGGGCCTCTCTTAAGCGTCACCAGAGCCAGAGCGAGCGGGCGATCATAAAGTGCCCGGCGAAGTAGCAGGCGGCGACGATGGCGTTATCCGCCGTAAAACGCTTGCGGTAATGGCTGATAAACCAGACCAGATTCGCCAGCGTCAGCAGCGTGGCGCCGGCTACCAGCGAGAAGCTGTAGTCGTTAGGACGGAAATAATAGAGTTCGGCGGCCAGCCAGTTCATCACCAGCGTCATGCCGATAAAAGTGCAGATTGGCCAGCGCAGATCTTCCAGCCGCGACCAGATTATCGCTATCCAGACAATGCCGATAATCAGCATGGTCAACGGGATCGGCCAGAAGAAGCTCATGGCCATATGGCTGGCGAAATTAATGGTGTAGAGCAGATGCGCAAGGAAAAAAGCGCCAATGGCATACATCAGACGCTGACGCGGCAGCAGCGTCAGCGCGTCGCCCGCCATCGTCGCCAGCAGACCGAGCAAAATCAGGTAGTCGCCGGGATTGCGCGTGGGCGCTTGCCAGGCCCAGGCGAGCAGCAACAGCAGCGTAACCGGCTTAAACACCCAGCGCTGCCACTGTGGGCCGCGATAGGAAGCATCTACATAGAGCCAGCCGGAAAAAAGTACGGCAAGAAATGACCAAATCATTACGTTGTCCTTTTCTGAAAGGGGCGACAGCGGCATCAGTCCTGAAACGCAGCGCCGACGCAGCCGCCGTTTTATTAACAACATCCTGCAATCAGTTTAGGTTAGCGGGATGCAATGTGACAATGAGAGGGCTCCGGTTGTCTGCCTGACGCGACAACCCGCCACAGGAAGCAGAATACGAAGATGAGCAAACCCCCGCTGATTTTTATTATCGTGCTGGCGATTATCGCCGTACTGGCCTCACGTCAGTTTATTAAGCAGCGGCGTGAAAACGCAGCGAACGATGCGGCGCCGGTGCGATCGCTACAGGTAGAGGTGAAAACCAAAAGTGAGTTTCCCGCCCCGGATCGGCGTTCACGTCAGCGGGAAGTGATTGCGGGCGAAGAAATGCGCTACGAGGCCTGGTTTCACCCGCTTAACGGCGCGGGCGACATCAGGCTGACGGTGACGGCTAAGGATTATCATCAGATGGATAAAGGCGTAAAAGGCGAGCTTAAGGTGCAGGGTAGCCGCTTTATCTCTTTTACGCCTGAGAAGCCGTAGAACGTTACTGCTTCGGATAGTGCTTTTTCTGCCAGGCAAGTAGCTCGAACACGCCGAAAAAGAAGATCTTAACCTGCGTCAGACGGCTCAGCTTCGCGCTGTCTTTCGGCTGCGTGGCGCGCAGCAGTACCAGCTGCAGACCGTGCATAATCACCATAAAAATCAGCGCGACATTAACAAAATATGTCAGCGGCTTAGGAAAAGGCTGCACGATATTCAGCAGCAAAAAGGCCCAGACGCAGACCATCAACAACCGACCCAGATTAAGCCACATCATCCTGCTCCTGTTTTACGCCTTCGCGGCGGTATAAGCGGTAAGCGACCTGTCCCGCCACTTTTTCCCGATGTAAAAACCAGTTAACCGGCACCGGCGGCGCGCCATTTTCTATTTCGCTTTCAACGTAGATCAGCGCTTCATCGGCCAGCCAGCCGTTGCTTTCCAGCAGTTGCAGCGTCTGTTCCAGCAGACCTTTGCGAAACGGCGGATCGATAAACACCACCTGATAGGGTTCGCCCTGCTGCGCCAGCCAGCTCAGCGTATTGGTCTGGATCACCTGCGCGTTGTCGGCCTTCAGCGTCTTCAGATTCTGCGTCAATTGCTGGGCGACCGGCTTTTCCAGCTCCAGCAGCGTCGCCGATCCCGCGTAGCGCGACAGCGCTTCCAGACCGAGCGCGCCGCTACCGGCGAAGCAGTCGAGGCAGCGGGCCTGCTGAATATCCGGCGCCAGCCAGTTAAACAGAGTTTCACGTACGCGATCGGTGGTGGGGCGCAGACCGGCGCTGTCGGGCACCGGCAGTTTTCGTCCGCGCCACTGTCCGCCGATAATGCGGATTTGTCCGGCGGTGCTGCGGGGTTTTTTATTCATGTTGCTCACAACTCGTCATAATTTGTTGCGTAGTTTAACGGGCGAAAGCGGTGGAGGAAACGTTAAAAAGGGTGCTGGTGTTGCGCTGGCTGGAAAGTGTTAGACTAATGAATTCTTTATCAGGTTATTTTTTCAGTCCGGCGCGACAGACGACCGGGTGAAAGCCATCGAGGAGTGGTGTTACACAATGGCAAAAGAAAAAAAGCGTGGCTTTTTTTCCTGGCTGGGTTTTGGTCGTGAAGAAACGCCTGCGCAGTCAGAAGAACAAAAAGAGACGTTAACGCAGCAGACCGCCGAGAGCGAAGCGCCCGCAGCAGAGCAGCCCACCGCCGAACAGATCGCCGAAGATATCGTGGCGACCACCGAAGAGGTAGCGCGTCAGGAAGAGGCGCACAGCGCACCGCAGACGGAAGATACGCCGGTTCATGACACGCAGCCGGAAGACGCGGCGCCTGTAGCGATCGCGCCGGTTCACGAAGAAATTCTGCCGGAAGAGACCACGCCGACAGACGTCGCGCCGGTTGAAGAAGAGATTCTGCCGGAAGAGACCGCACCGATAGACGACGCGCCGGTTAAGGAAGAGGTTCAGCCGGAAGCGGCAACATCGAGCGCGTCGCTGCTTAATGAAACCGGTCCGGAGGATGAAACGCCTGCGGTGACCGAAGAAAAAGATGCGGCGATCGCCACCGAAGTCGCGGCGGCCGTCACGCTCACCAGCGCGCCGGAAGATGAAATCCTGCCGGAAGAAGCGCTGCCGCTGACCGAAGATGAACTGACGGCGCTGGCGCTGGCCGATAGTGCGCCGGAAGAAGAAGCGATAGTCACGCCGGTTGAGCAGGAGCGCCCGACGAAAGAGGGCTTTTTCGCGCGCCTGAAGCGCAGCCTGGTGAAAACACGTCAGAACCTCGGCTCCGGCTTTATCAGCCTGTTCCGCGGTAAAAAGATTGACGACGAACTGTTTGAGGAGCTGGAAGAACAGCTGCTGATCGCCGACGTCGGCGTCGATACCACGCAGCGCATCATCAGTAGCCTGACGCAGCAGGCCAACCGCAAACAGCTGCGCGACGCGGAAGCGCTCTATGGCCTGCTGAAAGCGGAAATGGCTGGCATTCTGCACAAGGTCGACGCGCCGCTGGACGTTTCCGGCAAAACCCCGTTTGTTATTCTGATGGTCGGCGTTAATGGCGTCGGCAAAACCACCACCATCGGTAAGCTGGCGCGCCAGTATCAGGCGCAGGGCAAATCGGTGATGCTGGCGGCGGGCGATACCTTCCGCGCCGCAGCGGTCGAGCAGCTGCAGGTATGGGGCGAACGCAACCATATTCCGGTGGTGGCGCAGCATACCGGCGCCGATTCCGCCTCGGTGATTTTCGACGCGATTCAGGCTGCCAAAGCGCGTGGCGTGGATGTGCTGATCGCCGATACTGCAGGTCGCCTGCAGAATAAAGCGCACCTGATGGAAGAGTTGAAGAAGATCGTTCGCGTGATGAAGAAGCTCGATGAGAACGCGCCGCACGAGGTGATGCTGACTATCGACGCCAGCACCGGCCAGAACGCGGTCAGCCAGACTAAGCTGTTCCATGAGGCGGTGGGCCTGACCGGCATTACCCTCACCAAGCTGGACGGCACGGCGAAAGGCGGCGTGATCTTCTCGGTGGCGGACCAGTTCAGCATTCCGATTCGTTTTATCGGTGTCGGAGAAGGCATCGATGATTTACGGCCGTTTAAGGCCGAAGATTTTATTGAGGCACTGTTTGCCCGAGAGGATTAACCAGGATGATTCGCTTTGAAGAGGTCAGTAAGGCTTATCTCGGCGGTCGGCAAGCGCTGCAGGGGGTAGATTTTCATCTGCAACCCGGCGAGATGGCGTTTCTGACCGGTCATTCCGGCGCAGGGAAAAGCACCCTGTTGAAGCTGATTTGCGGCATTGAACGTCCCAGCGCGGGCCATATCTGGTTCAGCGGGCATGACATCAGCCGTCTGAAAAATAGCGAAGTGCCGTTTCTGCGTCGTCAGATTGGCATGATCTTTCAGGATCACCATTTGCTGATGGATCGTTCGGTTTACGACAACGTGGCGATCCCGCTGATTATCGCCGGCGCCAGCGGCGAAGATATTCGCCGCCGCGTTTCCGCCGCGCTGGATAAGGTCGGCCTCCTCGACAAAGCGAAAAGTTTTCCGATTCAGCTTTCGGGCGGTGAGCAGCAGCGCGTCGGCATTGCCCGCGCGGTAGTGAACAAGCCTGCTGTGTTGCTGGCCGATGAACCGACCGGCAACCTGGATGAAGCGCTTTCGGAGGATATCCTGCGTCTGTTTGAAGAGTTCAACCGCGTGGGCGTCACCGTTCTGATGGCGACGCACGATATGGGACTGATCGCCCGCCGCGATTATCGGGTAATGACGCTCAGTCACGGCAGATTGCACGGAGGCTAATATGGCTAATAAACGCATCAAACGCGCGCCCGCGCCGAAGGCCAGGCCGCAGCAGCCAAAAAGCAAAGCGCTGAAGGGCGGCTGGCAGGAGCAATGGCGGTACGCCTGGCGCGGCACGCTGTCGGATATGTGGCGTCAGCCGCTGGCGACGCTGCTGACGGTGATGGTGATCGCCATTTCACTGACGCTGCCGAGCGTCTGCTATATGGTCTGGAAAAACGTCAGCCAGGCGGCGGAGCAGTGGTATCCGGCGCCGCAGCTGACGCTTTATCTGTCGAAAACGCTGGACGACACCGCGGCGGAAAACGTGGTGGCGACGCTGAAAAAAGAGCCTGGCGTGGCAAAGGTTAATTACCTGTCGCGGGATGAGGCGCTGGGCGAGTTTCGCAACTGGTCCGGTTTTGGCGGCGCGCTGGATATGCTGGAGCAGAATCCATTGCCGGCGGTAGCGATCATTACGCCTGATCTGAACTTCCAGAATGAGAAGACGCTGCAAACGCTGCGCGACCGCGTCCAGCACGTCGACGGCGTCGACGAGGTGCGCATGGACGATAGTTGGTTCGCGCGTCTGGCGGCGTTGACCGGGCTGGTCGGGCAGATTGCCACGATGATCGGCATTCTGATGGTGATCGCGGTGTTCCTGGTGATCGGCAACAGCGTGCGCCTCAGTATCTTTGCCCGCCGCGACACCATTAACGTACAGAAGCTGATTGGCGCCACCGACGGCTTTATTCTGCGGCCTTTCCTCTACGGCGGCGCGTTGCTGGGGCTGAGCGGCGCGGTGCTGTCGCTGATCCTGTCGGAAGTGCTGGTATTCCGTCTGGAAGCGGTGGTGGCGCAGGTCGCCAGCGTCTTCGGCACTACCTTCCGCATCAGCGGTCTCTCCTGGGATGAGAGCCTGCTGCTGCTGCTGCTGTCGTCGATAATTGGCTGGATTGCGGCCTGGCTGGCGACGGTACAACATTTACGTCGTTTTACGCCACAGTAACGTTTTTTTGGTATAATCTTCCTCTGCTGCATGACGCCTGTGCGGCAGAGGAAATATCTTATTTTCCTCCTGTCCGCCAGAATCTGACGTCCTTATCTTGTGTATAAAATATTCACGATGTAAATTGAACTTGTGGATAACTTCGCTCTCTAAGAAGTAGCACAGATTGCTTTGGGATTTCGTTGTCGATTCCTGTACCCTGGTGAATCGCGCAAAAGGAAATCGTGCGGCAATGTCGATTAAATATGTGAGGGTTTGAATGACCAAAGAAATGCACACTTTAGCTATTGCTCCTCTTGGTAACCTGGAATCTTATATTCGGGCTGCCAATACCTGGCCGATGCTAACGGCAGAAGAGGAAAAAGCGCTGGCTGAACGGCTGCATTACCAGGGCGATCTGGATGCGGCTAAAACGCTGATCCTGTCCCACCTCCGCTTTGTTGTTCATATCGCTCGTAACTACGCGGGCTACGGCCTGCCGCAGGCGGATCTGATTCAGGAAGGCAACATCGGCCTGATGAAAGCGGTGCGCCGCTTCAACCCTGAAGTCGGGGTTCGTCTGGTGTCGTTCGCTGTTCACTGGATTAAGGCGGAAATTCACGAGTATGTGCTGCGTAACTGGCGCATCGTGAAAGTGGCCACCACAAAAGCGCAGCGCAAACTGTTTTTTAACCTGCGTAAAACCAAGCAGCGTCTGGGCTGGTTTAACCAGGATGAAGTGGAGATGGTGGCGCGTGAGCTTGGCGTGAGCAGCAAAGACGTCCGCGAAATGGAATCGCGCATGGCGGCGCAGGATATGACTTTTGACCTGACCTCGGACGATGAATCCAGCGAAGGGAAAAGCATGGCGCCGGTGCTTTATCTGCAGGATAAAACCTCTGACTTTGCTGACGGCATCGAAGAGGACAACTGGGAAAACCATGCGGCCGATAAGCTGAGCGATGCGCTGCAGGGCCTGGATGAACGCAGCCAACATATTATTCGCGCCCGCTGGCTGGACGACGACAATAAAACTACGTTACAGGAGCTGGCCGATAAATATGGCGTCTCCGCCGAGCGTGTACGTCAGCTAGAGAAAAACGCGATGAAAAAATTGCGTATGGCGATCGAAGCATAACGCGCTAACGCGAAACGGGGCGGCTGAAAAGCCGCCCTTTTTGTTTGCGCGCCGCGTCTTCTTCGGCGCGCGGCGATATCATCCGGCGCGCCCTGTCAGAAACCGTTATTCCCGGTTCAATACCCAGCCGTCCGCCTGGGTACGAAAGCCGCAGGACTGCATAAAGGCGGCGATAACCGGCTGATCGCCTTTGCCGTCATCCGCAATCCACCAGTGCGACAGCGACGGATTCTGCGCCATTACGTCCTCTACTAAATAACGCCCCACGCCGCGACGTCGCGTTACTTCTCTCACCTCCAGCTGCGACAGCGTCCCCTGCGTGCCGCGGATCTCCAGAATTACCGCTCCCAGCAGACGATCGTTAAAGCGCGCTGCGTAGAGCCTGTGGTTCTCGTTCAGCCTGTTTTCCAGCGCGCGGCAGTCGGTGCCCGGCCAGATTTTTTCAATATCGATACAATCCTGATCGCTGAGTTGTTGCAGCCTGATGATAGTCAGTTTCATGGAATAATCTGCGCCCTGATAAAAGGCATATTGTAGCGAAAATGTACGAAAAGGAACGTGTAACCTTTTCTGTACGAAAACAAAGCAATCTGTTTTTTGCTGCCCGGCTGTTCCGAGTAAACACTTATTACTGCGCCTGTTGCCAGCATAACGCGCTGGATAAGTGGCTAAATAGCCACCGTAACTGCCAGATGATTCTCCTGTGATAACCGGTAGTTTTTGATTATCTCAGTTGATTTACAGAATAAAACTCCTGTTTAATGGACTGAAAAATAAAGCGTTATTTATAAAATCGGCGCGGAAATATTCCTAACTCGTTCACATTAAACAAGTTTTGTTCAATAACCCGCCGAACATAATCACAAAGCAAATCACAACAGACACAACAGATGGGGAAGTTCGGATGAATATCAGTAAAGGTCGCGTAATACTGGCTGGATGTGTGGCGCTGGCGATGAGTCATGCTGCGCTGGCGGAAGATATTAAGGTGGCGATTGTCGGCGCGATGTCCGGGCCGGTAGCGCAATATGGCGATATGCAGTTTACCGGCGCTACGCAAGCGATTGCCGATATCAACGCCAAAGGCGGGGTGAACGGCAATAAGCTGGTGGCGGTGAAATATGACGATGCCTGCGATCCTAAACAGGCGGTGGCGGTGGCGAACAAAGTGGTCAACGAAGGCATTCGCTACGTTATTGGTCACCTTTGCTCCTCTTCCACGCAGCCCGCTTCCGATATCTACGAAGATGAAGGCATCCTGATGATCACCCCGGCCGCTACCGCGCCCGACCTGACCTCGCGCGGCTACCAGCTGATTATGCGCACCACCGGCCTGGATTCCGATCAGGGTCCGACCGCGGCGAAATATATTCTCGACACTATCAAACCGCAGCGCATCGCGGTTGTGCATGACAAACAGCAGTATGGCGAAGGCCTGGCGCGCTCAGTGCAGGAGAGCCTGAAGAAAGCGAACGCGCCGATCGCCATGTTTGAAGGCATTACCGCAGGCGATAAAGATTTCTCCACCCTGGTGGCGCGTCTGAAGAAAGAGAACATCGACTTCGTTTACTTTGGCGGCTACTACCCCGAAATGGGCCAGATCGTGCGTCAGGCGCGCGCGGCCGGGCTGAAAACCCAGTTTATGGGACCGGAAGGGGTGGGCAACGCCTCGCTCTCCAATATCGCCGGCGCCGCTTCCGAAGGCATGCTGGTCACCCTGCCGAAACGCTATGACCAGGTGCCGGCGAACCAGCCGATCGTCGACGCGATCAAAGCGAAAAAACTGGACGCCACCGGGCCGTTCGTCTGGACAACCTATGCCGCGCTGCAGTCGCTGGCCGCCGGTATGGAGCGCAGCAAGAGTGAAGAACCTGCCGACATCGCTAAAAACCTGAAAGAAGGCCAGCCGGTTCCTACCGTCATGGGCGATCTGAGCTGGGATAAGAAAGGCGATCTGAAAGGTTTTGAGTTCGGCGTGTTCAAGTGGCATGCCGACGGCACCTCCACCGCAGTGAAATAAATCGCGGTTCAGGCCGTATCAGAGTGCTGACACGCTCATGAGAGCGTTATCAACCCTCTGTCACAGCCGCAGCCGTATGTGATTTGGCAGTCCGGGGTCAGGCGTGCCTGGCCCCTGTTCTATCCTGCACTTCGTGAAGACGGACGTTTTCTTGCTGTAGGCCGCGCCGCGCAGCTTTGTTGGGGTTTATGTTATGTCCGAACAGTTTCTCTATTTTCTACAGCAGTTGCTTAACGGGGTGACCTTAGGCAGCACCTATGCGCTGATCGCCATCGGCTACACCATGGTTTACGGCATTATCGGCATGATCAACTTCGCCCACGGCGAAGTCTATATGATCGGCAGCTATGTCTCTTTTATCGTTATCGCCGCGCTGATGATGGTGGGGATTGACGTCAGCTGGGTATTGATCGGCGCCGGTTTCCTTGCGGCGATCGTGATCGCCAGCGCCTGGGGCTGGAGCATCGAGCGCGTCGCCTATAAGCCGGTGCGCTCATCCAAGCGCCTGATCGCGCTGATTTCCGCCATCGGGATGTCTATTTTCCTGCAAAACTACGTCAGCCTGACGCAGGGCTCGCGCGATCTCGCGCTGCCAAGCCTGGTGAGCGGGCAGATGACGCTGGGTGAAAGCAACGGCTTCTCCGCGACCATCAGCACCATGCAGGTGGTGATCTGGCTGGTGACCTTCGTGGCGATGCTGGCGCTGACGCTGTTTATCCGCTATTCGCGCATGGGCCGCGCCTGTCGCGCCTGCGCCGAAGATCTGAAGATGGCCAGCCTGTTGGGCATCAATACCGATCGCGTGATCTCGCTGACCTTCGTGATCGGCGCGGCGATGGCGGCGGTAGCGGGCGTGCTGCTGGGGCAGTTCTATGGCGTCATTAACCCCTACATCGGCTTCATGGCCGGTATGAAGGCCTTTACCGCGGCGGTGCTGGGCGGCATCGGCAGCATTCCCGGCGCGATGCTGGGCGGCCTGGTGCTGGGCATCGCCGAAGCGCTGACCTCCGCCTATCTCAGCACGGAATATAAGGATGTGGTCTCTTTTGCGCTGCTGATTGTGGTGCTGCTGGTGATGCCGACGGGCATTCTGGGTCGGCCGGAGGTAGAGAAAGTATGAAGCCCGCTCAATTTATCAATGCCATTATCTCGGCGCTGATGCTGCTGATACTGGCGGCTTTCTTTATGGGGCTGCGCCTTGACCTTGAAGGCACGCGGCTGGTGGTGGAAAACGCGGGCAGCGTGCGCTGGAACTGGATCGCCGTCGGCTGCGCCGTGGTGTTTATCTTTCAGCTGCTGCGCCCGCTGTTCGGCCGCGGCCTGAAGCGCGGCGGTCACGGCGGTTTCGTCCTGCCGAGCTTTGACGGCAGCACGCCGAAACAGAAGCTGCTGGCGCTGCTGTTTATCGTGGCGGCGGTGATCTGGCCGTTTCTCGTCTCGCGCGGCACGGTGGACATTGCTACCCTGACGTTGATCTACGTGATGCTCGGTCTCGGCCTGAACGTGGTGGTGGGACTCTCCGGCCTGCTGGTGCTGGGCTACGGCGGCTTCTACGCCATCGGCGCCTACACCTTCGCGCTGCTGAACCACTACTACGGCCTGGGCTTCTGGCAGTGTCTGCCGCTGGCGGGGCTGGTGGCGGCGATGTTCGGCCTGCTGCTCGGTTTCCCGGTGCTGCGCCTGCGCGGCGATTATCTGGCGATCGTCACGCTCGGCTTCGGCGAAATCGTGCGTATCCTGCTGCTGAACAATACCGCCATTACCGGCGGGCCGAACGGCATCAGTCAGATACCGAAGCCGACCTTTTTCGGCCTGGAGTTTAACCGCAGCCCGCGCGAAGGCGGCTGGGACACTTTCCACCACTTCTTTGGGCTGAAGTACGATCCCAGCGACCGCATTATCTTCCTCTATCTGGTGGCGTTGCTGTTGGTGGTGCTGACGCTGTTCGTAATCAATCGGCTGCTGCGTATGCCGCTGGGCCGCGCCTGGGAAGCGCTGCGCGAAGATGAAATCGCCTGCCGCTCGCTGGGTCTCAGTCCGACGCGCATTAAGCTGACCGCCTTTACTATCAGCGCCGCCTTCGCCGGTTTCGCCGGCAGCCTGTTCGCCGCGCGGCAGGGCTTTATCAGCCCCGAATCTTTTACCTTCGCCGAATCGGCCTTTGTATTGGCGATTGTGGTGCTGGGCGGTATGGGTTCGCAGCTGGCGGTGATTCTGGCGGCGATACTGCTGGTGGTGTCGCGCGAGCTGATGCGCGATCTCAACGAATACAGCATGCTGGTGTTAGGCGCGCTGATGGTGCTGATGATGATTTGGCGTCCGCAGGGGCTGTTGCCGATGCAGCGTCCACAGCTGAAGTTGAAGCGTGATGAACAAGGAGAGCAGGCATGAGTCAGCCTTTACTGGCCGTAGAGGGCCTGATGATGCGCTTCGGCGGTCTGCTGGCGGTCAACAACGTGTCGCTTGAGCTGCGTCCGCAGGAGATCGTCTCTTTAATCGGGCCGAACGGCGCCGGAAAAACCACGGTGTTCAACTGCCTGACCGGTTTTTATAAGCCGACCGGCGGATCGATTAAGCTGCGCGACCATCAATTGGCGGGCATGGCGGGCCAGCAGATCGCCCGTATGGGGATTGTGCGCACCTTCCAGCATGTGCGTCTGTTCCGTGAAATGACGGTGATTGAAAACCTGCTGGTGGCGCAGCATCAACATCTGAAAAGCGGCCTGTTTTCCGGCCTGCTGAAAACGCCCGCTTTTCGCCGCAGCGAAGGCGAGGCGCTGGACTACGCCGCCAGCTGGCTACGGCGCGTCGGTTTACTGGAAATGGCGAACCGTCAGGCGGGCAACCTGGCCTACGGCCAGCAGCGACGTCTGGAGATCGCGCGTTGTATGGTGACGCGCCCGGAAATCCTGATGCTGGATGAACCGGCGGCGGGGCTCAACCCTAAAGAGACCCACGAGCTGGATGCGCTGATCGCCGAACTGCGCAGCGAGCATAAGGTATCGGTGCTGTTAATTGAGCATGATATGAAACTGGTGATGGGCATTTCCGATCGGATTTACGTAGTGAATCAGGGAACGCCGTTGGCGAACGGCACGCCGGAAGAAGTGCGCAACAACCCGGACGTGATCCGCGCATATTTAGGTGAGGCATAACATGGCGAATCCGATTTTAACGCTCAGCAAGGTGAGCGCGCACTACGGCAAGATTCAGGCACTGCATCAGGTCAGCCTGCATATCAACCAGGGCGAAATCGTCACGCTGATCGGCGCCAACGGCGCGGGGAAAACCACGCTGCTCGGCACGCTGTGCGGCGAACCGCGCGCGTCTGAAGGAGAGATTACCTTTGACGGCAAGGCGATTACCGACTGGCAGACGGCGCGCATCATGCGCGAAGCGATCGCCATCGTACCGGAAGGACGCCGCGTCTTTTCGCGCATGACGGTAGAGGAGAACCTGGCGATGGGCGGTTTTTTCGCCAGCCGCCAGCAGTATCAGCAACGCATCGAGCGGGTCTACGATCTCTTTCCGCGTCTGCTGGAGCGTCGGGTGCAGCGCGCCGGCACCATGTCCGGCGGCGAACAGCAGATGCTGGCGATTGGCCGCGCGCTGATGAGCCAGCCGCGCCTGCTGCTGCTGGATGAGCCGTCGCTCGGCCTCGCGCCGATCATCATCCAGCAGATCTTCGATACCATCGAACAGCTGCGTCAGGAGGGCATGACCATCTTCCTGGTGGAGCAGAACGCCAACCAGGCGCTGAAGCTGGCCGACCGCGGCTACGTGCTGGAAAACGGCCACGTCGTGCTGGAGGACAGCGGCGATGCGCTGCTGGCGAACGAGGCGGTGCGCAGCGCCTACCTCGGCGCGTAAATTTCACCGGCGGCCCGCGCTGACGCGGGCCGTTTTTTATCTTTTTAATCCCATCCTGAATATCGGAAGGCGGGCCGTTTCTTTTTTCAGACGCGCCATCCCGCTGCCATCTCACTGTCATTTTCCGGTCATTTAACGGTTATCTTTCCGTCATTTTCGCGTGTCATGTTACTTCGCGAACGAAAAAAAAGCGTGATTTCGTATACACCTACAATGTCACAGGAAAATGCTATGTCCTCCTTTACGTTTCGTCATACCGCTCTCAGCATGGTGCTGGGGCTGGCACTGAGCAGCAACGCCCTAGCCGCGACGGAAATTCCGTTCTGGCACTCAATGGAAGGCGAACTGGGCAAAGAAGTTGACTCACTGGCACAACGTTTTAACCAGGCGCACCCGGATTACAAAGTCGTACCGGTTTACAAAGGCAACTATGAGCAGAGCCTGGCGGCGGGCATCGCAGCAGTGCGCACCGGCAAAGCGCCTGCGATATTGCAGGTGTATGAAGTGGGCACCGCTACCATGATGGCGTCGCGCGCCATTAAGCCGGTCTATGAAGTGTTTAACGATGCGGGCATCAAGTTCGATGAATCGCAGTTTGTGCCGACGGTCGCTGGCTATTATACCGATGCGAAAAGCGGTCATCTGCTGTCGCAGCCGTTCAACAGCTCCACGCCAGTGCTCTACTACAACAAAGACGCCTTCATAAAAGCGGGGCTCGATCCTGAGCAGCCGCCGAAAACCTGGCAGCAGCTTGAGAAGGATACTGCGGCGCTGCGTAAAGCGGGTGTGAAATGCGGCTACGCCAGCGGCTGGCAGGGCTGGATCCAGATTGAAAACTTCAGCGCCTGGCACGGTCTGCCGGTCGCGACGGAAAACAACGGCTTCGGCGGGACGAATGCGCAGCTGATTTTCAACAAGCCGGAGCAGGCGCGTCATATCGCCATGCTGGAGGAGATGAACAAGAAAGGAGACTTCACCTACTTTGGCCGTAAGGATGAGTCGACCGAGAAGTTCTACAACGGCGACTGCGCCATCACCACCGCCTCTTCCGGTTCGCTGGCGGACATTCGTCAGCACGCCAAATTCAACTACGGCGTCGGCATGATGCCGTATGACGAAACCGTGCCCGCCGCGCCGCAGAACGCCATTATCGGCGGTGCCAGTCTGTGGGTGATGCAGGGCAAAGACAACGCCACCTATAAAGGCGTCGCCGAGTTTCTGCAATTCCTGACCCAGCCGGAAATCGCCGCCGAATGGCATCAGAAAACCGGCTATCTGCCGATCACGCAGGCCGCTTTCGACCTGACGCGCCAGCAGGGTTTCTATGACAAAAACCCCGGCGCGGATATCGCCACCCGCCAGATGCTGAACAAGCCGCCGTTGCCGTTCACCAAAGGGCTGCGCCTCGGCAATATGCCGCAGATCCGCACCATTGTGGATGAGGAACTGGAAAGCGTCTGGAACGGCAGCAAAACGCCGCAGGCCGCGCTGGATTCCGCCGTACAGCGCGGCAATCTGCTGCTGCGTCGCTTTGAGCAACAGGTGAAATAAACCGGGTCGGGCGGCAAAGGCCGCCCGGCTATCCGCTGACGCAACGCACGTTTTATCCCGCCGATCTGTTATGGAATTGCCGCATGTCCAGCTCTCGTCCCGTTTTTCATTCGCGCTGGTTACCCTGGGTGCTGGTTCTGCCCCAGCTGTTAATCACGCTGATCTTTTTTATCTGGCCCGCCGGAGAAGCGCTCTGGTATTCGGTGCAGAATGTCGATCCCTTCGGCTTTTCCAGCACCTTTGTCGGGCTGGAAAATTTCCGCCGCCTGCTGGACGACGACTACTATCTGGAATCCTTCTGGACCACGCTGATCTTCAGCGCGCTGGTGACCGGCTGCGGGCTGATTATCTCGCTGCTGTTCGCTGCGCTGGCGGACTACGTGCTGCGGCTGCGCCGCTTTTATCAGACGCTGCTGCTGCTGCCCTACGCGGTAGCGCCCGCTATCGCAGCGGTGCTGTGGATGTTCCTGTTTAATCCCGGCATCGGCCTGATCACCCATTTCCTGCATGACTTCGGCTACAACTGGAACCATGCGCAGAGCAGCGGACAGGCGATGTTTCTGGTGGTGCTGGCCTCGGTCTGGCAGCAGATCAGCTACAACTTTCTGTTCTTCTTCGCGGCGCTGCAATCGATTCCCCGTTCGCTGGTGGAGGCGGCCGCCATCGACGGCGCCGGGCCGGTGCGCCGCTTCTTCAGTTTATCGCTGCCGTTGATCGCGCCGGTGAGCTTCTTCTTGCTGGTGGTGAACCTGGTGTACGCCTTCTTTGACACCTTCCCGGTGATCGACGCGGCGACGCAGGGCGGGCCGGTGCAGGCGACCACCACGCTGATTTATAAAATCTACCGCGAAGGCTTTGCCGGTCTGGATCTCTCGTCGTCCGCCGCGCAGTCGGTGGTGCTGATGTTCTTAGTGATTATTCTGACCGTGATTCAGTTCCGCTACGTTGAGCGTAAGGTGCGTTACCAATGATTGAAAACCGGCGCGGGCTGGATATTTTCAGCCACCTGATGCTGATCGCCGGCATCCTGACCATTCTGTTTCCGCTATGGGTCGCCTTCGTCGCCGCGACGCTGGATAACCAGCAGGTGTTTCAGGTGCCGATAACCCTGATCCCTGGCACCCAGCTGTGGCATAACGTGCGTGAAATCTGGCTGCACGGCGTCAGCAGCCAGAGCGCGCCGATGAGCGTGCTGCTGATCAATAGCACGCTGATGGCGCTGGGCATCACGATCGGCAAAATCACCGTTTCGATCCTTTCCGCGTTTGCGCTGGTCTGGTTTCGCTTTCCGCTGCGCAACCTGGTGTTCTGGATGATCTTTATTACCCTGATGCTGCCGGTGGAGGTGCGTATTTTCCCCACGGTAGAGGTGGTGGCGAACCTGAAGCTGCTCGACAGCTACAGCGGGTTGACCCTGCCGCTGATGGCCTCCGCGACCGCGACTTTTCTGTTTCGCCAATTCTTCATGTCGCTGCCGGATGAGCTGATCGAAGCGGCGCGGATTGACGGCGCCAGCCCGATGCGTTTCTTCCGCGATATCGTGCTGCCGCTGTCGCGCACCAACCTGGCGGCGCTGTTCGTGATCACCTTTATCTACGGCTGGAACCAGTATCTCTGGCCGATTCTGATCACCAGCGAAACGCGGATGGGCACCGCTGTGGCGGGCATTCGCAGCATGATTTCGTCCGGCGAGGGTACTACCCAGTGGAATCTGGTGATGGCGGCGATGCTGCTGACGCTGATCCCGCCGGTAGTGGTGGTCATGGTGATGCAGCGGGCGTTTGTTCGTGGTCTGGTCGAAAGTGAGAAATAAATTATGGCAGCAGTAACCCTTCAGGCCGTTACTAAATCGTATGACGGCAAGCAGCAGATTATTCAGCCGTTGGATGTGTCGATCCGCGACGGCGAGTTTATGGTGATGGTCGGTCCTTCGGGCTGCGGCAAATCGACGCTGCTGCGTATGGTGGCGGGCCTGGAGCGCGTCACCAGCGGTGATATCTATATCGACGCCGAGCGCATGACGGAAAAGGAGCCGAAAGATCGCGGCATCGCGATGGTATTCCAGAACTACGCGCTCTATCCGCATATGACGGTGGAAGAAAACATGGCCTGGGGCCTGAAAATCCGCGGGATGGGACGCGAGCTGATCCGCCAGCGCGTGCTGGAAACGGCGCGCAGCCTGGAGCTGGAGGCGTTGCTGAAGCGTCGGCCGCGCGAGCTTTCCGGCGGTCAGCGTCAGCGCGTGGCGATGGGACGCGCCATCGTGCGCGAACCGGCGGTGTTTCTGTTTGATGAGCCGCTCTCCAACCTGGACGCGCGTCTGCGTGTACAGATGCGGCTGGAGTTGCAGCAGCTGCATCGTCGACTGCAAACCACCAGCCTGTACGTTACGCACGATCAGGTCGAAGCGATGACACTGGCGCAGCGGGTAATGGTGATGAATAAAGGGGTTGTCGAGCAGGTCGGCACGCCGGTGGAGGTTTACGAGCGTCCCGCCACGCGCTTCGTCGCCAGCTTTATCGGCTCGCCCGCCATGAACCTGTTCGACGGCCAGTTCAGCCACGACGGCGGCGCGTTTCAGCTGGCGGACGGCTTTGTGCTGCCGCTGGCCAACGCGCAAAGCCGCTGGGCGAACCAGGCGGCGACGCTGGGCATTCGCCCGGAGCATATTCGGCTTAGCAGTCATGAGGCGGGCGGCATTCCCTTAACCGTCGATACGCTGGAGATCCTCGGCGCGGATAATCTGGCGCATGGCCGCTGGGGCGACAGGCAAGTTGTGGTACGCTTGCCGCACGTTGAGCGCCCTGCGCCGGGCAGCCTGCTGTGGCTGCATCTGCCGATGGAGGCGCTGCACTTTTTTTCTGCCGAACATGGAGCCCGACTGGAATGACGCATCCCTGGCCTTATCCGCGCATCGTCGCGCATCGCGGCGGCGGCAAACTGGCGCCGGAAAATACCCTCGCCGCCATTGATACCGGCGCCCGCTACGGGCATACCATGATTGAATTTGACGTCAAGCTGTCGCGCGATGAGCAGATCTTCCTGCTGCATGACGATACGCTCGATCGCACCAGCAACGGCTGGGGCGTGGCGGGCGAGCTGCCGTGGGAAAAGCTGGCGCAGCTGGATGCGGGCGGCTGGTTCGGCAGCGCTTTCGAGGCGGAGCGGCTGCCGCTGCTGTCGGAGGTGGCGGCACGCTGTCGTCAGCATCATTTGATGGCCAATATCGAGATCAAGCCGACCACCGGCAGCGAACGACATACCGGACAAGCGGTAGCGCTGGCGGCGCGTGCGCTCTGGCGCGGCGAAACGCCGCCGCTGCTTTCTTCCTTCTCCTTCGAGGCGCTGGAGGCGGCGATGCAGGCGGCGCCGGAACTGCCGCGCGGCCTGCTGTTGGATGAGTGGGATGAAAACTGGCAGGCGATGACGCAGGCGCTGGACTGCGTCTCCCTGCACCTGAATCATCGTTTACTGAACGCGGCGCGCACCGAAGAAATCAAGCGCGCCGGATTAAGGATTCTGGTTTATACCGTCAACCAACCCGAACGCGCGCGCCTGCTGCTGGAGTGGGGCGTCGATGCGATCTGTACTGACCGCATCGATATCATCGGCCCCGATTTCTGACCATCAGTTGTTATTCTGATTGATTGGCGGGTAGTGACTGGTGCTGCCCGGCTGCGACTGGATCACGCGCTGCTGCGTGCTGTTGCGCTGCTCTTGCAGACGGCGCTGCGTCTGCTGCGTTTGCCACTGCTGATCCTGACGCAGCTTATTCTGCTGCTGCGCCTGGTTCGACTGCATCTGGTTTTGCAGCCGCTGCTGGCTTGGGTTGTAGCCGGGCTGGTTCGGGTTATTGTTGTTGTTAAGCATATTCGCCATGCCGCTAAGCGGCAGCAATGCGATAAAAACCATCAGTAATTTTTTCACTTTCTTTCTCCTTCCAGGACGACGACGCCGTCGTCCGTTGCCTTCTCTAAGTTTAACTCACCCTGCGCTATCGGCATGACGACGCGCGCTAATTTGCGTTAATTCTCGCTTTTTCGGCTTACTTTGTGCATGTTTATCAAAAGTAAACACAATGTAAAAAACAATAAGGCGGGTGAATGATATGCAAAAAAATATGAAGGGTTGGGGGCTGGCCGCGTCGCTGCTGGCATCGCTCTGGGGCGCGCCAACCTTAGCGCTGGTGCAAAACGCGCCGCCGGTGTCCTATGGCATCGAAGCGGATACGTTCCATCCGGTAAGGGCGCAGCAGGGCATGGTCGCTTCGGTCGACGCCACCGCGACGCAGGTTGGGGTGGATATTCTGCGACAGGGCGGCAACGCCGTCGATGCCGCCGTCGCGGTCGGTTTTGCGCTGGCGGTTACCCATCCGCAGGCGGGCAACCTGGGCGGCGGCGGCTTTATGCTGTTGCGCACCGCCGCCGGACGCACCACCGCCATCGATTTCCGCGAAATCGCGCCGTCGCGCGCCAGCCGCGATATGTTCCTGGATAAGCAGGGCAACGCCGACAGCAAGCTCTCTCTGACCTCGCCGCTCGCTTCCGGCACGCCGGGCACGGTGGCGGGCTTCGCGCTGGCGGCGCAAAAATATGGCACCCTGCCGTTAAGCCGCCTGCTGCAACCGGCGATCAAACTGGCGCAGGAGGGCATTGTCGTCAATGACGCGCTGGCCGACGATCTGAACACCTACGGCAAAGAAGTCTTGCTGAGCCACGACAACAGCCGGGCGATCTTCTTTAAGCCGGACGGCGCGCCTTATCAGAAAGGCGAGCGGCTGGTGCAGAAGAATCTGGCGCACAGCCTGTCGCTAATTGCGCAGCAGGGGCCGGACGCCTTCTATAAAGGCGCCATCGCCGATGAGATTGCGGCGGAAATGGCCGGGAACGGCGGATTGATTGGCAAAGCGGACCTGGCGAATTATCGCGCAATTGAGCGTCAGCCGATCGGCGGCAGCTATCGTGGCTATCAGGTCTTCTCCATGCCGCCGCCATCCTCCGGCGGCATTCATATCGTGCAGATCCTGAATATTCTGGAGAACTTCGACCTGGCGAAAATGGGCTTCGGCAGCGCCGATGCGATTCAGGTGATGGCGGAGGCGGAAAAGTATGCCTATGCCGATCGCTCTGAATATCTGGGCGACCCCGATTTTGTTAAGGTGCCCTGGCAGGCACTGACCAGCAAAGCCTATGCGAAATCGCTGGCGCAGCAAATCGATGTCGCCAAAGCGCGTCCGTCGGATCAGATCAAGCCCGGTAAGCTGGAGCCCTATGAAAGCAACCAGACCACTCACTTCTCCGTTGTGGATAAGCAGGGCAATGCCGTGGCGGTCACCTACACGCTGAATACCAACTTCGGCAGCGGCATCGTCGCGGGTAAAAGCGGCATTCTGCTGAACAACGAAATGGATGATTTCTCCGCGCGTCCCGGCACGCCGAACGTTTACGGTCTGGTAGGCGGCGAGGCGAACGCCATTCAGCCGGGCAAACGGCCGCTTTCGTCAATGTCGCCGACTATCGTGGTGAAAGAGGGTAAAACCTGGCTGGTTACCGGCAGTCCGGGCGGCAGCCGCATTATTACTACCGTGTTGCAAATGGTGGTGAACAGCATCGATTTCGGTATGAACGTGGCGGAGGCGACCAGCGCGCCGCGCTTTCATCACCAGTGGCTGCCGGATCAGCTGCGGGTTGAGAAGGGCTTTAGCCCCGATACGCTGAAGCTGCTGAGCGCGAAGGGGCAGAATGTCGAAGTACTGCCGGCGATGGGGAGCACCCAGAGCATTATGATCGGGCCTGACGGTACGCTGTACGGCGCGTCCGACCCGCGCACCGTCGATGATTTAACGGCAGGGTATTGATCGTTAGCGAATGCCGGGTCGGCCGGGTATGCGACCGGCCCGGACAGGCATCGCGGCGTTACGTGCGCGGCGGACGCAGCCGCGCCATATAATGCACGTCCACCCATTCACCCGCACGCAGCGCATAGCGAGACGCCGTCCCCTCAATAACAAAGCCGAATTTGCGATAGAGCGCCAGCGCCGCAAGGTTATCGGTATAAACCGTCAGCTCAATGCGCTCTACGTTCAGCCAGTTATCGCACAGGTCAATCATGGCGCGCATCAACGCTCCGGCTACGCCTTTGCCGCGCTGGGCA
Source organism: Mixta sp. (assembly GCF_024610815.1). Classification (NCBI taxonomy): domain Bacteria; kingdom Pseudomonadati; phylum Pseudomonadota; class Gammaproteobacteria; order Enterobacterales; family Erwiniaceae; genus Mixta; species Mixta sp. The sequence continues at coordinate 48,512 of NZ_JANION010000249.1, read as the reverse complement.
GCATCTACACCAAGGCCGAAACAGGCGCTGTGCCGGCGGCGCGGCGATTGATTGACCTCCAGCGTCAGCTGTCCGACTACGCGTTCTTCAAGACAGGCGACCAGCGAATAATGGCCAGGTTGCTGTCTGGCGATGCGTTCCTGCCACTGGGTTAATGAAGGATAAGGAATTTGCAGGGTGTCGCTAAAGGTGCTTTCCTGCCCATAGATATGCTGCAGGGCTTGCGCATCCTGCGGCTCAACGTAACGCACCACGATTTTGCTCATGCTGTTTCCCGGTTATGAAACGCGTGTCGTCAACGGCTATCCGCGTCGGCTGTTTCGACGAGAATAGTTTTCCTGTCTGGAGAAATCTACTGCCGCAATGCCGGTGACGATCAGGGATTTAAACGCTTTTCCGCGCTGGCGTAACGTTCCAGGAGCGGTTCTACATAGCTGAGGTCGCTATGCCTGTTTCAACAATATCCAGCCGTGCGTTTAATCAGGAAGTATCAAAAGCTAAAAAGTTATCTGAAAACGGCCCGGTTTATATTACCGATCGGGGTAAATCTGTATATGTCTTAAGGAGGTGGTGCTTCGGTGCGCGACTGCATGTTCCTGATAAAGGGTTTGAAAATGATGCGCTGATTGCCTCAACCGCCAGCCAGCATAAGATGACAATGGTGACGCGCAATACGAAAGATTTCGCTGATATGGATGTGCCGTTGCTCAATCCCTGGCGGTATGAAGCTATCGAAAATTAGCGCTGGCTTGAGTTGCCGCTCACTTTTTTTACTGAAAAAAGAATAAAACCGTAATAAAAGGGTTTACAGATGCGAATGATAATGATTATTATTGTCACGCACTCCAGCGAGGCCGGTATGGACTCACTGCGAAGGCACGACATTGCTCACATTGCTTCCAGTATTTCTTAGCCAGCCGGGTGCTGGCTTTTTTTTGCCCTCGCATCATCTCATTTTTCTCCACAAAATCTTTTCGCCTGATACGCCCCATACGTTCACTTTTTTTGAACAGAGGCGTGAAGTTTTTCAGCTATCATTCAGGCCGTTCCGGGCCCAGACTATAAAAAAACATTGAGGAGCCTTGAACATGATTTACGTACGTAAAGCGGAAGAACGCGGACATGCCAATCACGGCTGGCTGGACAGCTGGCACACTTTCTCATTCGCCAACTATTACGATGCTAACTTTATGGGCTTCTCCGCGCTGCGGGTGATTAACGAAGATATCATCGATGCCGGTCAGGGTTTCGGCACCCATCCCCATAAAGATATGGAAATCCTGACCTACGTGCTCTCCGGCACGGTGGAACATCAGGACAGCATGGGCAACAAAGAGCAGATCCCGGCGGGGGAGTTCCAGATCATGAGCGCCGGCACCGGCGTGCGTCATTCTGAATACAACGCCAGCAGCAGCGATCCGCTGCATCTGTATCAGATCTGGATTATCCCGGAATCCACCGGCATTGAGCCGCGTTATGAGCAGCGCCGCTTCGCCGACGTACAGGGCCGCCAGCTGATCCTGTCGCCGGATGCGCGCGACGGCTCGCTGAAGGTTTATCAGGATATGACGCTGTCGCGCTGGGTGCTGAAGGCGGGCGAAAGCGATAACGTCACGCTGGACGCTGCGCGTCGCATCTGGATTCAGGTAGTGAAGGGCGATGTGCAGGTCAATGACCAGCCGGTCACCACCAGCGACGCGCTGGCCATCTGGGAAGAGAGCGCCCTGACGCTGAAAGCCGGCAGCGATGCGGAAATCCTGCTGTTCGATCTGCCGCCGGTATAAGTTAATAACCGCGCCGTCCTGTTCTGACGGCAGCATGGCCTCAGGCCGCCGGGACCTTCGCCCGGCGGCCTTTTTTACCGTCTTCTCTCTTTTCGCGTCGGTGCGCCGTCGCGTTTATCCGATGAAACCGGTTTTGTCGCCGATTCGTCCTCTTCTTTCATCAATCACGCTTTGTTTGCGCACCGTTACGTCGGCCACGCTTTCCCTGCTCGTGGCGCCTGCCTTTTTTTTGTAAACTCAGCGTCATCTCTCTCTGCCCGGCGAACCACCATGAAGAAAAAAAGACCGGTACTGCAAGATGTTGCCGATCGCGTCGGCGTGACAAAAATGACCGTCAGCCGCTACCTGCGCAATCCGCAGCAGGTATCCGCCGCGCTGGGGGCGAGAATCGCCGTCGTGCTGGATGAGCTGGGCTACATTCCCAACCGCGCGCCCGATATGCTGTCAAACGCCACCAGCCGCGCCATCGGCGTGCTGCTGCCGTCGTTGACCAACCAGGTCTTCGCCGACGTGCTGCGCGGCATTGAAACCGTCACCGACGCCGCAGGCTACCAGACGCTGGTGGGCCACTTCGGCTACAACGCGGATAAAGAAGAGTTGCAGCTGCGATCTCTGTTGGGGTGGAATATTGACGGCCTGATCCTGACCGAACGCACCCATACGCCTGCCAGCCTGCGTATGATTGAAACCGCAGGCATTCCGGTAATTGAAATGATGGACAGCGTCTCGCCCTGCCTGGATATGGCGGTAGGCTTTGATAACGTCGAGGCGGCGCGTCAGATGACGCGCGCTATTCTGGCGAAAGGCCATCGTCATACCGTTTATCTGGGCGCGCGCCTGGATGAGCGCACGCTGCAAAAACAGCAGGGCTATGAGCAGGCGATGCGCGAAGCGGGGCTGGAGCCGCGCAGCGTAATGATGGAGGAAGCGTCCTCGTTCAGCGCCGGCGCCATGCTGTTACAGGAGGCGCGTCAGCGTTACCCGCAAACCGACAGCCTGTTCTGCACCAATGATGATTTGGCGATAGGTGCTATGTTTGAATGTCAGCGCCAGGGCTTGCGCGTACCGGAGCAGATGGCGATCGCCGGTTTTCACGGACACGATATCGCGCATGTGGTGACGCCGAAACTGGCGACGGTGCTGACCCCGCGCGATCGCATGGGACGTGAGGCGGCGACGCTGCTTCTGGCGCGTATTGGCGGTGATAACAGTGTGCGACAGCCGGTGGATGTAGGTTTTGAGATTGAGGAAGGAGAAAGCATCTGAATCTGATGTTTTTTTGAACCCGCTCACAATTCCAGGCTTTTCTTCGCAGACAGGTTGCGCTGATGTACGCACGTACTGAGAATGGGTGCGGCAATGTTATCGGTAACATTCGCATTTTCATCTGCCGGAGCTAACAACAATGCAAATTAAGTCGCCGTCACATCATGTATTCATTTTGATGGGCGTATCAGGCAGCGGTAAATCCGCCGTTGCTTATGAAGTCTCTCACCAGTTGAAAACCGCGTTTCTCGATGGCGATTTTCTTCATCCGCGTGCCAATATCGAAAAGATGGCCGAAGGTCACCCGCTTAACGACAGCGACCGTCAGCCCTGGCTACAGGCGGTTAACGATGCGGCGTTCGCCATGCAGCGTACTCAGGCGGTGTCGATCATCGTCTGTTCCGCACTGAAAAAAAGCTATCGCGACATCCTGCGCAACGGCAACGATAACCTCTCCTTCATCTATCTGAAGGGCGAGTTTGAAACCATCGAAAGCCGACTAAAAGCGCGTAAAGGTCATTTCTTCAAACCGCAAATGCTGGTCTCACAGTTTGACACTCTGGAAGAACCGGGCGCCGATGAAAATGATGTGCTGGTGGTGGATATCAATCATTCCCTGCCGGAAGTCGTTGCCGCCACTATCGCCACCATTGAGGGTGCGATCAAAAAGGATTAGTTGTTTCTGATGAGTACCGCAACCCTGGTTTTAACCGCGGCAGGCTCGGTTATTCTGCTGCTGTTTCTGGTGATGAAAGCGCGTATGCACGCGTTCGTCGCCCTGATATTGGTCTCGTTCGGCGCGGGCCTGTTTTCCGGCATGCCGCTGGATAAAATCGCCGAAACCATGCAGAAAGGCATGGGCGGCACGCTCGGCTTTCTCGCCGTGGTGGTGGCGCTGGGCGCGATGTTCGGCAAAATTCTGCATGAAACCGGCGCGGTCGATCAGATCGCCATCCGTATGCTGAAAAGCTTTGGCGAACGTCGCGCGCACTATGCGATGGGCATCGCTGGGCTGATCTGCGCGCTGCCGCTGTTCTTCGAGGTCGCGGTGGTGCTGCTGATCAGCATCGCTTTCGCCGTGGCGCGGCGCACCGGCGATAACCTGGTGAAGCTGGTGATCCCGCTGTTTGCGGGCGTGGCGGCGGCGGCGGCGTTTCTGCTGCCCGGCCCGGCGCCAATGCTGCTGGCGTCGCAGATGCATGTCGATTTCGGCTGGATGATCCTGCTCGGCCTGTGCGCGGCGCTGCCCGGCATGCTGATCGCCGGCCCGCTGTTCGGCAATTTTATCAGCCGTCACGTCAGCTTTAACGTGCCGGAAGAGTCCTCGCAGCCGGAGGTGGAGCAGCACAAGATGCCCTCCTTCCTCTTTAGCCTGTCGCTGATCCTGTTTCCGCTGGTGCTGGTTGGCCTGAAAACCATCGGCGCGCGCTTTACCTCTGAGGGTTCGCGTCTGTACGAGTGGCTGGAATTTATCGGCCATCCGTTCACCGCGATTCTGCTGGCGCTGCTGCTGGCGATTTACGGCCTGGCGTACCGTCAGGGCATGGATAAAGAGAAAGTGATGCAGGTGTGCGGCAGCGCGCTGCAACCGGCGGGCATTATCCTGCTGGTGATCGGCGCGGGCGGCGTGTTTAAGCAGGTGCTGGTCGATTCCGGCGTGGGTCCGGCGCTCGGCAATGCGCTTACCGGCGCGGGGCTGCCGATCGCATTGGCCTGCTTTATCCTGGCCGCCGCAGTGCGCATTATTCAGGGATCGGCGACGGTCGCCTGCTTAACTGCGGTCGGACTGGTGATGCCGGTGATTGAGCCGCTGCACTATGACGGTGCGCAGATGGCGGCGCTGTCGCTCTGCATTGCTGGCGGCTCTATCGTCGTCAGCCACGTCAATGACGCCGGTTTCTGGCTGTTTGGCCGCTTTACCGGCGCCACCGAGGCGCAAACGCTGAAAACCTGGACGCTGATGGAAACGATTCTTGGCACCGTCGGCGCCATTGTGGGCATGATCGCCTTCCAGCTGCTCTCCTGATCGCTGCGGGCGGGTGCGCAACGCATCCGCCCATGGTGATTCCGCTGTTTTCCCTGTTACGACTCTCTTTTCCGCCCGCCTTTAAATCTTCAGATAGGCGCGAATGCCGTCCAGGAACATCTGCGTCGCCAGCATAATCAAAATCAGCCCCATCAGACGCTCCAGCGCGTTGACGCCTTTATCGCCCAGCAGCCGCAGAAACAGGCCGGAAAGCAGCAGGATGACGACCGTGATGCCCCAGGCGAACAGCAGCGCGCCCACCAGATGCCCCATCTGATTCGGATACTGATGGGAAAGCAGCATCAGCGTAGCGAGTAGCGACGGCCCGGCGACCAGCGGAATGGCGAGCGGCACCAGAAAAGGTTCTTCGCCCACCGGCAGACCGGTGCTGTTGCTCTCCGGCGAGGGAAAAATCATCTTTATCGCGATCAGAAACAGAATCACGCCGCCGGAGATGGAGACCGTCTCGGTGCGCAGATTCAGGAAGGCGAGAATTTTTTCACCGGCAAACAGAAACAGCAGCATGATGCCGAGCGCGATCAGCATTTCCCGGATCAGCACCGTTCGACGACGCTTCGGCTCCAGATGCTTTAAAACCGACATAAAAATCGGCAGATTGCCGAGCGGGTCCATTATCAACAACAATAATATGGTCGCGGAAATCATTTCAGTCATTTATTTTGCTCTTCATCCTTACGTACGCGGCGCCGTTATTAGCAATGCTGTTGAAAAGATTAATTCAATCGAATTAATTCACTTGCCAGCAGTGCTGCATTTTGTAGAGTTGAGGGTTACAGGTAAACCAAATTTTCTCTGGCGGGCTGCGCGTCCTGACGATGCGATATGCTCACTTCTTAGATTGTCGCTACCTTTTCATTACGCCGCGCGCGGCGCGCAAACGTGACGGGTAGCCTGTAGCAGGTGTTCAATGAAAAATGTAGGTCTTATTGGTTGGCGCGGTATGGTCGGCTCGGTGCTGATGCAGCGCATGAGCGAAGAGCGTGATTTCGACGTGATTCGTCCGGTCTTTTTCTCCACATCTCAGCATGGCCAGGCGGCGCCGACGATCGGCGGTCAGAGCGGCACGCTACAGGATGCGTACAATATCGACGCGCTGAAGGCGCTGGATATTATTATCACCTGTCAGGGCGGCGACTATACCAGTGAGATCTATCCGAAGCTGCGCGCCAGCGGCTGGCAGGGCTACTGGATCGACGCAGCCTCTACGCTGCGCATGAAAGATGACGCCATCATCATTCTCGATCCGGTTAACCATCATGTTATCCGCGACGGGCTGGCAAAAGGGATTAAAACCTTTGTCGGCGGCAACTGCACCGTCAGCCTGATGCTGATGTCGCTGGGCGGGCTGTTTGCGCACGACCTGGTAGAGTGGACCTCCGTCGCCACCTATCAGGCGGCCTCCGGCGGCGGCGCGCGCCATATGCGCGAACTGCTGACGCAGATGGGCATGCTGCACAACCATGTAGCGCCGGAGCTGCAAAATCCGGCGGCGGCGATTCTGGATATCGAACGCAAGGTGACCGAGCTGACGCGCTCCGGCACGCTGCCGACCGATAACTTTGGCGTACCGCTGGCGGGCAGTCTGATTCCGTGGATCGACAAGCAGCTGGAGAACGGCCAGAGCCGCGAAGAGTGGAAAGGCCAGGCGGAAACCAACAAAATCCTCGGCACCCAACACACCATTCCGGTGGATGGCCTTTGCGTGCGCGTCGGCGCGCTGCGCTGCCACAGCCAGGCCTTTACGCTGAAGCTGAAGAAAGATGTGCCGCTGGCGGAGATTGAGCAGATGCTGGCCGCGCATAACGCGTGGGTGAAAGTGGTGCCTAACGATCGCGAGCTGACGATGCGCGAACTGACGCCTGCCGCGGTCACCGGCACGCTGACCACGCCGGTAGGCCGTCTGCGCAAGCTGAATATGGGGCCGGAATACCTTTCCGCCTTTACCGTCGGCGATCAGCTGCTGTGGGGCGCCGCCGAGCCGCTGCGTCGTATGCTGCGTCTGCTGGTCGATTAATCTTGCCTTTGCCCCGTTTGGCGCGTCAAACGGGGCGCATTCCCCGCACTTGGTCTATTTCCTGCCTTTTCAAAAGCCTGGCGTAATATTAACCATCAGGTGATCCATCTCCTCTTTTTGGCACTGCGAAAATTATTTTTGTGCAAAGTTCGCAGGCTTATTGTACGCCTTGTCTATGCTTAGCATGACTGTTTGGTTTTTCCGTTTCGAATATTAAAAGTTGATGCGCGCGGCAACGCTTTTTTCCATGGAGGGGTTGCGGCTTCGCCGGCGCGTGCATGGCTCATTGAAGAGCAGTCAGGCTAACGTCTTTATTAACGTTATGGCTTCGGCTGCCGTAAATCACAGGAAGAAAGTCATGTCAGAGCTCCCGGATCGCCAGGCGATCAATGCGATTATTGAAGGTCACTATGCTGACCCGTTTTCACTGTTGGGAATGCATCAGACCAGTAACGGACTTGAAGTCCGCACCCTGTTGCCTGATGCGTCTGAAGTGTGGGTAATTGAAACCAGCACCGGGCGCAAATGCGCGCAGCTGAAGTGTCTCGATTCCCGCGGCTTTTTTCACGGCGTTATACCGCGTCGTAAGAATCCGTTTCGCTATCAGCTCGCCGTCACCTGGCACGGCGAACAAAATCTGATAGACGACGCCTACCGTTTTGGCCCGCTGTTGCAGGAGCTGGATAGCTGGCTTCTGGCGGAAGGCACCCATCTGCGTCCTTATGAAACGCTGGGCGCGCACGCTGAGGTGATAGATGGCATCAGCGGAACGCGCTTTATGGTCTGGGCGCCGAATGCGCGCCGTGTGTCGGTCGTCGGCGATTTCAACTACTGGGATGGCCGTCGCCATCCGATGCGCCTGCGCCGCGAAATCGGTGTCTGGGAGCTGTTTGTGCCGGCGGCGCGTCCCGGCCAGCTCTATAAATATGAGATTATCGATAACAAGGGCCATCTGCGCCTGAAATCGGATCCTTTCGCCTTTGAATCGCAGATGCGTCCTGACAGCGCCTCGGTGATTTGCGGGCTGCCGGAAAAAGTGGCGATGCGCGAGGAGCGCAAGGCGGCGAACGCCTTTGACGCGCCGATCTCTATCTATGAAGTGCATCTCGGCTCCTGGCGTCGCCATACCGACAACAACTTCTGGCTGAGCTACAAGGAGCTGGAAGAACAGCTGATTCCCTACGTCAAAGAGATGGGCTTTACGCATATCGAACTGATGCCGATTAACGAGCATCCGTTCGACGGCAGCTGGGGCTACCAGCCGGTAGGCATGTATGCGCCGACCCGTCGCTTCGGCACGCGCGATGAGTTCCGCCATTTTGTCGCCGCCGCGCACGCGGCCGGTTTGAACGTGCTGCTCGACTGGGTGCCGGGCCATTTCCCGTCTGACGATTTCGGCCTGGCGCAGTTTGACGGCACCGCGCTCTACGAGCATGAAGATCCGCGCGAGGGCTTTCATCAGGACTGGAATACGCTGATCTATAACTATGGCCGCCGTGAAGTCAGCAACTACCTCGCCGGCAACGCGCTCTACTGGCTGGAGCGCTTCGGCATTGACGGTTTGCGCGTCGATGCGGTCGCCTCGATGATCTACCGCGATTACAGCCGTCCCGAAGGCGAGTGGGTGCCGAATCACTTTGGCGGCCGCGAAAACCTCGAAGCGATCGATTTTCTTCGTTATACCAACCGCATGCTGGGACACACCGCGCCGGGCACGGTGACCATCGCTGAAGAGTCGACCGATTTTCCCGGCGTGTCGCGTCCGCCGGAAGGGGGCGGACTGGGCTTCTGGTTTAAATGGAATCTCGGCTGGATGCACGACACGCTGGATTACATGAAGCTCGATCCGATTTACCGTCGTCATCATCACAACCTGATGACCTTCGGCATGGTCTACAACCACACCGAAAACTTTGTGCTGCCGCTCTCTCACGATGAGGTGGTGCACGGCAAACGTTCGATCCTCGACCGCATGCCGGGCGATGCCTGGCAGAAGTTCGCCAACCTGCGCGCCTATTACGGCTGGATGTGGGCGTTCCCTGGCAAGAAGCTGCTGTTTATGGGCGGCGAATTTGCCCAGGGCCGCGAGTGGAATCATGACGCCAGCCTCGACTGGCATCTGCTGGAAGGCGAGGATAACTGGCATAACGGCGTACAGCGTTTGGTGCGCGATCTCAACCTGACCTACCGCCACCATACGCCGATGCACCAGTGCGACTTTGACGCCCACGGCTTTGAATGGCTGGTGGTGGATGATTATGACAACTCGGTGTTTATCTTTGTACGGCGCGATCGTGAAGGCAACGAAATGATCGTCGCCAGCAACTTTACGCCGGTGCCGCGCTACAACTACCGTTTCGGCATCACGCAGCCGGGCGGCTGGCGCGAAGTGATCAATACCGACTCGACGCATTATCACGGCAGCAATATCGGCAACAGCGGCACCGTCTGGAGTGAGCCCGTGCCCAGCCATAACCGCGAACATTCGCTCTCTCTGACGCTGCCGCCGCTGGCGACCATTTGGCTAATGAGGGAGGCTGAATGAGTTACCTGAATGCCGGAAAACCCTTTCCCCTGGGCGCGACCTGGGATGGAAAGGGGGTCAACTTTACGCTTTTTTCGCAGCATGCTCAGCGCGTGGAGCTCTGTCTTTTCGATGAGAAAGGGCACGAGAGCCGCTATGACCTGCCTGCGCGTACGGATGACATCTGGCATGGGTATTTTCCTGACCTGGCGCCGGGCCAACGCTACGGCTACCGCGTGCACGGCCCATGGGCGCCGGAGCAGGGACACCGCTTCAATCCCGCCAAGCTGCTGGTCGATCCCTGCGCGCGCGCGGTGGAAGGCGCGGTGGCGGACGACGCGCGTCTCTACGGCGGCGAATGGCAGCGCGACGACAGCGACAGCGCAGCGGTGGCGCCGAAAAGCGTAGTGGTGAAGGAGGATTTTAACTGGGGCGATGACGTCGCGCCGCGTGTGCCCTGGGGCAAAACCGTCATCTATGAGGCGCACGTGCGCGGGCTGACGCAGCGACATCCGGAAATTCTGGAAACGCAGCGCGGCACTTACGCGGCGCTGGGGCATCCTGCTATTGTCAGCTATCTTCAGCGGCTGGGCATTACCACGCTGGAGCTGCAGCCGGTGGCGCAGTTTGCCGACGAGCCGCGCCTCCAGCAGCTTGGTCTGCGCAACTATTGGGGCTACAACCCCTATGCGCTCTGGTCGCTGGAGCCGCGCTATGCGTCGGGCGAAGGAGGCCGCAGCCCGCTGCAGGAGTTCCAGCAGGCGGTAAAAAACCTGCACGCCGCCGGCATCGAGGTGGTGCTGGATATGGTGTTGAACCATACCGCAGAGCTGGAGGAGATCGGCCCGACGCTGTCGATGCGCGGCGTGGACAACGCCAGCTACTACTGGCTGGGGGAAGGCGGTCGCTACCATAACTGGACCGGCTGCGGCAACACGCTCAATCTCAGCCATCCGAAAGTGATGGCGTGGGCGCTTGATTGTCTGCGCTACTGGGTCACGACCTGTCACGTCGACGGCTTCCGCTTCGATCTGGCGCCGGTGCTGGGCAGAACGCCCGATTTCCGTTCCGACGCGCCTTTCTTCGCGGCGATAAAAGCCTGTCCGATTCTGTCGCAGGTGAAGCTGATCGCCGAGCCCTGGGATATCGGTCCGGAGGGATATCAGATGGGACGCTTCCCGTCGCCGTTTGCGGACTGGAACGATCGCTTCCGCGACGACATGCGCCGTTACTGGCTGCACGGCGAGCTGACCAACGGCGATTTTGCCCGCCGCTTCGCCGCCTCCAGCGATATTTTCCGTCATGACGGACGCCCGCCGTCGGCTTCGGTGAACCTGATTACCGCGCATGACGGTTTTACTCTGCGCGATCTGCTGAGCTTCGCGCGCAAGCATAACGAAGCGAACGGCGAGGATAACCGCGACGGGCATAACAACAATTACAGCCATAACCACGGCAGCGAAGGCTTAACGGTGTCGCTGAACGTGCTGGAGCGCCGCCGCCGCAGCGCCCACGCCTTGTTGACGTCGCTGCTGCTGTCGCAGGGAACGCCGATGCTGCTGGCGGGCGATGAGCATGGCCACAGTCAGCACGGCAACAACAATGCTTATTGTCAGGACAACGAACTCACCTGGTTTGACTGGAAAAATCAGGACGAGGGGCTGTATGCCTTTACCGCCGCGCTGCTGCATCTGCGTCGGCAAATTCCCGCGTTGACGCAAGATAGCTGGTGGGAAGTGGGCGACGAAAATGTTCAGTGGCTCAACAGCCAGGGACAGCCGCTGAACGGCAGTGAGTGGGAACAGGGGGAGCACAAGCTCCAGATCCTGCTTTCCGGACGTTGGTTAATAACGATAAATGCCACGCAAGACGTGAGCGAACTCTCTCTACCAGACGGAGAATGGCGCGCCGTTCCTCCTTTTGCCGGGGAAGATAATCCGATCCTGTCAACTGTCTGGCATGGGCCCGCGCACAGCGTGTGTGTGTTCCAAAAGCAAGTATAAGGAGTCAGACATGGTCAAGTTAGAACATACCGAACACCTGATGCTGGCAAGACAGCTCCCTGGGCAGACCGTCGCCCTGATCCTTGCTGGCGGACGCGGCACGCGCCTGAAGGATCTGACCGCCACGCGCGCCAAACCAGCGGTGCATTTCGGCGGCAAGTTCCGCATCATCGACTTCGCGCTGTCGAACTGCCTCAACTCCGGCATTCGGCGCATCGGCGTGATTACGCAGTATCAGTCGCACTCGCTGGTGCAGCATATCCAGCGCGGCTGGTCGTTCTTCAACGAAGAGATGAACGAATTCGTCGATCTGCTGCCGGCGCAACAGCGCTTTACCACCGAACACTGGTATCGCGGCACCGCCGACGCGGTGACGCAGAACCTGGATATTATCCGCCGTTACGATGCGCAATATATCGTGATCCTCGCGGGCGACCATATCTACAAGATGGATTACTCGCGCATGCTGCTGGATCACGTCGAGAACAACGCGCGCTGCACCATCGCCTGTCTGCCGGTGCCGATTCAGGAAGCGACCGCGTTCGGCGTGATGGCGGTGAATGAGCAGAACCGGGTGGTGGACTTCGTCGAAAAACCGGCGCAGCCGCCGTCAATGCCCGGCGATGAGAGCAAAGCGCTGGCCAGCATGGGCATCTATGTCTTTAACGCGGACTATCTTTATCAACTGCTGGAAGAGGATCTGGAGATCCCCGGCTCCAGCCATGATTTCGGTAAAGATCTGCTGCCGAAAGTCGTCGCCAGCGGCGAAGCGCTGGCGCATTCCTTTAATCTCTCCTGCGTGCAGAGCGACGAAAACGCGCCGCCATACTGGCGGGATGTCGGGACGCTGGAAGCGTACTGGCGCGCCAATCTCGATCTCGCCTCGGTCACGCCGGAGCTGGATATGTATGACCATGAATGGCCCATCCATACCTACATGGAACCGCTGCCGCCGGCCAAGTTTGTGCAGGACCGTTCCGGCAGTCACGGAATGACGATGAACTCGTTGGTTTCTGGCGGCTGCATCATTTCCGGTTCGGTAGTGGTGCATTCCGTTCTGTTTTCACGCGTCCGCGTGAATTCGTTTTGCAATATTGATTCTGCCGTGCTGCTGCCTGACGTGGTTGTTGGACGATCCTGTCGTCTGCGCCGCTGCGTCATCGATCGCGCCTGCGTTATTCCAGAGGGAATGGTGATTGGCGAGAACCCTGACGAAGACAGCCGCCGTTTTTACCGTTCAGAAGAGGGCATCGTGCTGGTGACGCGCGAAATGTTGGCCAGACTGGCTGACGACGCCGTCTGACCGACGAAACAGTAATACACGCAATCTGCGCGAGGATCGCGCCAGATTTCCGTTAAAGGAGCCGAGAATGCAGGTTTTACATGTCTGTTCAGAACTTTTCCCGCTGTTGAAAACCGGCGGGCTAGCTGATGTGGTGGGGGCATTACCGGCAGCACAGATTGCAGATGGAGTGGATACGCGCGTTTTACTCCCGGCGTTTCCGGATCTACGCAAGGGTATAACCGACACGGAGGTTGTCGCTGAGCTGCAAACTTTCGCAGGCCCGGTCAGGCTGCATTTTGGACATTTTAATGGCGTTGGCATTTATCTGATTGAAGCTGAGGGCCTGTATGATCGGCCAGGCAGCCCCTATCACGATGAGAACCAGTTCGCTTATCCAGACAACTATCTGCGCTTCGCGCTGCTCGGCTGGATGGGGTGTGAAATGGCGTGCGGGGCGGACCCCGCCTGGCGCCCGGATATTGTTCACGCTCATGACTGGCACGCCGGTCTGACCTGCGCCTACCTGGCGGCGCGCGGTCGTCCGGCGAAGTCGGTGTTTACCGTCCATAACCTGGCGTATCAGGGGCTGTTCTACGCGCACCATATGGATGAAATCCAGCTGCCGCCGTCGTTTTTCGATATGCACGGGCTGGAATTCTTCGGGCAGATCTCCTACCTCAAGGCGGGGCTGTTCTATGCCGATCATATAACGGCAGTAAGCCCGACCTATGCGCGCGAGATCACCCAGCCGGAATATGGCTACGGCATGGAGGCGCTGCTGGCGGAGCGCATGCGCGAAGGACGGCTGAGCGGCATCCTCAACGGCGTCGATCCGCTGATTTGGGACCCGGCGCACGACCTGCTGCTCAACGCCCGTTATAACCGCGACACGCTGGACGCCAAGGCGGAAAACAAGCGTCAGCTGCAAATCGCCATGGGGCTGAAGGTAGACGACAGCGTGCCGGTGTTCGCCGTGGTCAGCCGTCTGACCAAGCAGAAGGGGCTGGACCTGGTGCTGGAGGCGCTGCCGAGCCTGCTGGAGCAGGGCGGGCAGCTGGTGTTGCTGGGCGCGGGCGACGCCGTATTGCAACAGGGCTTCCTCGCCGCCGCCGCGGAAAACCCCGGCAGCGTCGGCGTTCAGATCGGCTATCACGAGGCGTTCTCGCACCGTATTATGGGCGGGGCGGACGTCATTATGGTGCCGAGCCGCTTTGAACCGTGCGGCCTGACGCAGCTCTATGGGCTGAAATATGGCACGCTGCCGCTGGTGCGGCGTACCGGCGGGCTTGCGGATACGGTGAATGACAGTTCGCTGGAAAACCTGGCGGACGGCATCGCCAGCGGCTTTAGCTTTGAGGACAGCAACGCCTGGTCGCTGCTGCGCGCGATTCGTCGTTCGTTTGTATTGTGGTCTCGTCCTTCTCTGTGGCGCTACGTTCAACGGCAGGCGATGGCGATGGACTTTAGCTGGCAGGTGGCAGCACAGGCCTACCGGGATCTTTATCAACGGTTGTTGTAACCTGATTTGGGATACTTGCTATGAACGCACCTTTTACCTATGCCTCACCGACGCTGACGGTCGACGCGTTAAAGCACTCTATTGCCTATAAACTGATGTTTACGCTGGGTAAAGATCCCTCTACCGCCAATAAGCATGAGTGGCTGAACGCCTCGCTGCTGGCGGTGCGCGATCGGATGGTGGAGCGCTGGCTGCGCTCCAGCCGCGCGCAGCTCTCTCAGGACGTGCGCCAGGTTTACTATCTCTCGATGGAATTTTTGATGGGGAGAACCCTCTCTAACGCGCTGCTGGCGATGGGGATCTATGAAGATCTGCACAGCGCGCTGGAGGAGATGGGGCTGGATCTGGGCGAACTGATCGAGGAGGAGAACGATCCCGGTTTAGGCAACGGCGGCCTGGGGCGTCTGGCGGCCTGCTTCCTGGATTCGCTGGCGACGCTGGGGCTGCCGGGACACGGTTACGGCATCCGTTACGATTACGGCATGTTTAAGCAGAATATCGTTGACGGCAGACAGGCGGAATCGCCCGACTATTGGCTGGAGTATGGCAACCCGTGGGAGTTCCAGCGCTTTAATACCCGCTATAAGGTGCGTTTTGGCGGCCGCTTGCAGCACGAGGGCGCGAAAGTGCGCTGGCTGGAGACGGAAGAAGTGTTGGCAATGGCCTATGACCAGATCGTTCCCGGCTATGACACCGACGCCACCAATACGCTGAGACTGTGGAGCGCGCAGGCGAGTAACGAGATCAACCTCGGCAAATTCAACCAGGGCGACTATTTCGCGGCGGTGGAAGATAAAAACCACTCTGAAAACGTGTCGCGCGTGCTCTACCCGGATGACTCCACCTACTCAGGCCGCGAGCTGCGCCTGCGTCAGGAGTATTTTCTGGTATCGGCCACCGTGCAGGATATCCTTAACCGTCACTGGGAAATGCATCAAACTTTCGATAACCTCGCGGATAAGGTCGCCATCCACCTGAACGACACCCACCCGGTGCTGGCGATCCCGGAACTGATGCGTCTGCTGATCGATGAGCATAAGTTTACCTGGGACGACGCATTCGAGGTGGTGTGTCAGGTCTTCTCCTACACCAACCACACGCTGATGAGCGAGGCGCTGGAAACCTGGTCGGTAGATATGATCGGTAAAATCCTGCCGCGTCATCTGCAAATTATTTTTGAAATCAATGACTACTTCCTGAAGACCATTCAGGAACACTACCCGGAAGAGTGGGAGCTGCTGTCGCGCATTTCCATCATTGACGAAAACAACGGACGCCAGGTGCGTATGGCCTGGCTGGCGGTAGTGGTGAGCCACAAGGTGAACGGCGTATCGGAACTGCACTCCAACCTGATGGTGCAGTCGCTGTTCGCCGATTTCGCTCGGTTGTTCCCCGGCCGCTTCTGCAACAAAACCAACGGCATTACGCCGCGCCGCTGGCTGGCACTGGCGAACCCGCCGCTGTCGGACGTGCTGGACGATACCATCGGCCGCCGCTGGCGTACCGATCTCAGCCAGCTGGAGGAGATCAAACCGCAGATCGATTTTCCGGCCTTTATCGAAAAAATTGCCGACGCCAAGCTGGAAAACAAAAAGCGCCTGGCGAGCTGGGTGGCGAAGAATATGGATATTGTTCTCGATCCTAACGCGCTGTTCGACGTGCAGATCAAACGTATCCATGAATATAAGCGCCAGCTGCTGAATGTGCTGCATGTGGTTACGCGCTATAACCGCATCAAGGCCGATCCAAACGCCAACTGGGTACCGCGCGTGAATATCTTCGCCGGCAAGGCGGCGTCAGCCTACTATATGGCGAAGCACATCATTCATCTGATCAACGATGTGGCTAACGTGATCAACAGCGACCCGCAGGTGAAGAACAAGCTGAAAGTGGTGTTTATCCCGAACTACAGCGTGAGCCTGGCGCAGATCATCATTCCGGCAGCCGATCTTTCCGAACAGATCTCGCTGGCGGGTACCGAAGCCTCCGGCACCAGCAACATGAAGTTCGCCCTGAACGGCGCGCTGACCATCGGCACGCTGGACGGCGCGAACGTAGAGATGCGCGAGCATGTCGGCAAAGAGAATATCTTTATCTTCGGCAATACGACGCCGCAGGTAGAGGCGCTGCGCCGCAACGGCTACAACTCGCGCGACTACTTCGAGTCGGACGCCGAGCTGAATCAGGCGCTGACGCAGATCGCGACCGGCGTCTTCAGCCCGCAGGAGCCAGGACGTTATCGCAATATCTACGATTCGCTGGTGGGGCTGGGCGATCACTATCAACTGCTGGCCGACTACCGCAGCTATGTGGATACCCAGGATAAGGTAGACGAACTCTACCGCCAGCCGGAAGAGTGGCAGCGTCGCGCGGCGTTGAATATCGCCAATATGGGCTACTTCTCCTCTGACCGCACCATTCAGGAGTACGCCGACGAGATCTGGCATATTTCGCCTATCCGTCTCTGAAAACGGTACGTTGCGTCAGCCATAAAAAAACCGCCCGATGGGCGGTTTTTCTTTTTACGGCTCACGCTCAGGAAGCGAGAGAAAGGGCAGGTTTTTTGCTGTGCGTTTCCAGCCACTGCGCGACGCGCGCCTGCTGCGCTTCGTTCAGCCACATGCCGAGCTTGGTGCGGCGCCAGATGGCGTCGTCCAGTTCGCGCACCCACTCATTCTCTACCAGGTAACGCAGTTCGGCCTCATGGAAGCTGTGACCGAAATCTTCGCCCAGGTCCGCCAGCGAGCTGGCGTTCTGCAGAATCAGCTCGCTGTTGCTGCCGTAAGTGCGGGCATAGTGACGCGCCAGGCCTTCGCTGATAAACGGATAGCGACGGCGCAGGCCGGCGGCGTAATCTTCGCGCGTGCCGGCGATATCGCCGCCCGGCAGCACGGCGTTTTTCGTCCATGCCGGACCGGCGTTGGGATAATACTTCGCCAGTTTTTCCATCGCATGCTCGGCCAGCTTGCGATAGGTGGTCAGTTTGCCACCGAATACCGACAGCAGCGGCGCATTGCCCGCATCGTCGCGCACGTCGAGCGTGTAGTCGCGGGTAATCGCCTGCGGCGAATCCGACTCATCATCGCACAGCGGACGTACGCCGGAGTAGGTCCAGACGATATCGTCGCGGCCCAGCGGCTTTTTAAAGTGCGCATTATAAACCTTCAGCAGATAGTCGATTTCTTTATCATCGATTTTTACCTGCTTCGGATCGCCTTTATATTCTACGTCGGTGGTGCCGATGATGGAGAACTCATCCATCCACGGAATCACAAACACGATGCGGTGATCTTCGTTCTGCAGGATGTAGGCCTGCTTTTCGGTATGCACGCGCGGCACCACAATATGGCTGCCTTTGATCAGACGAATGCCATACGGCGATTTCAGCTTCAGGCCGTCGTCAAACAGCTGTTTCACCCACGGACCGGCGGCGTTTACCAGGCCTTTGGCGCGCCAGGTCCAGGTTTTGCCGGTGTCGACATCCTGCGCTTCCACCATCCACATGCCGTTTTCACGCCAGGCGCGCGTGGCGCGGGTGCGGGTACGCACTTCGCCGCCGCGTTTCACCACTTCCTGCGCGTTCAGCACTACCAGGCGCGCATCGTCCACCCAGCAGTCGGAATATTCGAAACCGCGCGAGATTTCCGGCTTCAGCACCGATTCTGCGCCAAAACGCAATCCTTTACTGCCCGGCAGGCTGGTGCGTTTGCCGAGGTGGTCATACAGAAACAGACCGGCGCGGATCATCCAGGCCGGACGCAAATGGGGGCGATGAGGCAGGCGGAAGCGCATCGGGAAAGCGATATGCGGCGCCATTTTCAGCAGTACTTCACGCTCGGCCAGCGCTTCGCTCACCAGGCGGAATTCATAATGCTCCAGGTAGCGCAGGCCGCCGTGAATCAGCTTCGAGCTGGCGGAAGAGGTGGCGCACGCCAGATCCTGCGCCTCCAGCATCAGCACAGACAGTCCGCGTCCTGCGGCATCGGCCGCAATGCCGGCACCGTTGATGCCGCCGCCGATAACGATCAGATCTTTGGTTTCCACGTCATCTCCTCCGATGTTCGGAATAGTTCGTCTATGTTCGTTTTCGAGCATAATAATAATCGTAAACCAACATTGATGCCAGCTTTAACCCAATAAAAACATCTTAGCGTGATTCAGTTAACATTATTCGCCGCCGCTGACGGCAGTAACCCTTTGGTTAGATGGGTTATAGTTAAACCGCTTCGCGTTACAATAGCGCGAGACAGAGCTGAAGGGCGATGCGGTGAGAAGGCCGACCGCGCCGTTCGGCTTATCGCACCACTCTTTTATCCGGGGTCCACCATGGAACAATTTGAATGCATTAGCGTCGAACTGGCGCAACAACGTCTGGCGGAAGGCGAAGCGCTGCTGGTCGATATTCGCGATCCGCAAAGCTATGAGGCCGGTCACGCCAAAGGCGCGTTCCACCTGACCAACGGCACGCTGAACGGTTTTATGCAGCAGGCGGATTTTGATACGCCGGTGTTCGTCATGTGCTATCACGGCAACAGCAGCAAAGGGGCGGCACAGTATTTAATTAATCAGGGATTTGAGCAGGTTTACAGCATCGACGGCGGCTTCGACGCCTGGCGCGCGGCGTTCCCGCAGCTGGTTGAAACGCCGTCGGAGTAAGCGCCGCGGCATGCGGCAGAATTCAGGAAACGGAAAATGATACAGCTTACCCGCTTTACCAATCCGCGCATGGCGCAGGCGTTTGTCGACTATATGGCGACGCGCGGCGTCACATTGCATATCGAACGCGACGAGCAGGTTGTGCTGCTGCTAGACGATGAGACGAAACTGGAAATGGTCGAAAACGAACTTGCGCAGTTTGTTCGCGACCCTTTTCATCCGCGTTATCAGGCCGCCAGCTGGCAGAGCGGCAATACCGACAGCGGATTGCACTATCAGCGCGACAGTTTGCTGACCAACCTGCGCCAGCGCGCCGGGCCGCTTACCCTGGCGCTGGGCTTTGCCTGCATCGCTATCTTTATCCTGATGCAGATTATCGGCGGGGACGAGGTGCTGGGCTGGCTGGCGTGGCCGATGGACAGCTCGCAATCTTTCCAGCTGTGGCGCTGGTTCAGCCATGCGCTGCTTCATTTTTCCGTGCTGCACCTGGTGTTCAACCTGCTGTGGTGGTGGTATATCGGCGGTGCCATCGAAAAGCGGCTCGGCACCGGCAAACTGTTTGTGATTACGCTGATTTCCGCGCTGCTGAGCGGCTGGATGCAGGCGAAATTCAGCGGCGTCTGGTTCGGTGGGCTTTCTGGCGTGGTCTACGCGCTGATGGGCTACGCCTGGCTGCGGGGCGAGCGCGATCCCGAAAGTGGCATTTTCCTGGAGCGCGGTCTGATGGCTTTCGCTATCCTGTGGCTGGTCATTGGATTTTTTGGCGTGTTGGGCCAGGCGGTAGGCAATGCCGCCCATCTCACCGGTCTGGTGGTGGGGCTGGCGATGGCTTTCGTCGATACGCGTCATGCGCGTAAACGCTGAGGCATCAGCGACGCCTGCAGGCTGCCGGATAATCGCGCAGCCTGATGCCGTACTTATAACAGGAGATTTATGTGAAGCAGACGCAACGTCATGACGCCATTATCGATCTGGTCCGGCGTCAGGGATATGTCAGTACCGAAGAACTGGTGGAACATTTTGACGTCAGTCCGCAAACCATTCGCCGCGATCTGAACGATCTGGCCGAGCAGAATAAAATACAGCGCCACCACGGCGGCGCGGCGTTGCCTTCCAGCTCGGAAAACACCGCCTGGCAGGATCGTAAGATGATGTGGTCGGCGGAGAAGGCGCGCATTGCGCAGCGGGTCGCCAGCCAAATCCCCGACGGCGCAACCCTGTTTATCGATATCGGCACCACGCCGGAGGCGGTCGCCCACGCGCTGATGCACCACAACGACCTGCGCATCGTCACCAACAACCTGAACGTCGCCACGCTGCTGATGACCAAGCCCGACTTCCGCCTGATTATCGCTGGCGGCGAGGTGCGCACGCGCGACGGCGGCATTATGGGTGAGGCGACGCTCGACTTTATTTCGCAGTTCCGCCTCGACTACGGCATTCTCGGCATCAGCGGCATCGATATGGACGGTTCGCTGCTGGAGTTCGATTACCATGAGGTGCGCACCAAGCGCGCGATTATAGATAATTCACGCTGCGTGATGCTGGTGACCGACCACTCCAAGTTTGGCCGCAACGCGATGGTCAACCTCGGCAATATGAGCCTGGTGGATTATCTGTTTACCGATGAAATGCCGCCCGCCAGCGTCATGAAAGTGATCGAGCAGCATGAAGTCCATCTGGAGCTGTGCTGAGGATCAGGCCACGCTCATTCCCATCAGGTGCAGCAGATGCTGCGCCTGCCGCACCGCTTCCTGGCGATGCATCACTCCCAGTTTTTGATAAAGGTTGCGAATGTGCGTTTTGATGGTGGTTTGCGCCACCTCCAGCTCGCCGGCGATCTGGTCGTTGCTGTAGCCTGAATAGATCAGGCCCAGCACCTGCCATTCGCGTTGGGTGAGCGGGCTGGTGCGGATCAACTCCGGCACCTGTGGATGGGTCAGCAGACGGCTGACGAAGCTTTCGTCGAAGTGGGCGAACTTGTGGCGATGGTGCTGGTTGATATCGCGCAGGATACGCTGGGCGCGATGCTGTTCCAGTTCCGGCAGCGTGTGTAATTGCAGCAGCTGACGCAGCTGCTGGGCCATGGTTTCGCCTTCGATAACGAAGTGGCTGATAAAGCCGGTGCGGTTCGCCAGCGTCAACGCCTCAATCAGCGCCAGCTGCGCTTCGCTCTTGCGGCCGGTTTGCCAGTAGAGCGCGTTGAGCAGCAGCAGGTTGCGGTTTAAATCGCTGGTCAGCCGCAGCCGCCGCGCATTTTCATTCAGTTCGTCCAGCACTACTTCCGCTTCGTCATACTGTCCCAGCAGGATCTGTACGCGGGCGATATTGCGCCACTGTCCCTGCAGGAAATGGTTGTCGGCGGTGGCCGGCTTCGGCGTCAGCCGCAGCCAGTTGGCGGCGGCAACTTTATCATTGGTCATCTGCCAGTAGATCACGCGCGGCTTATCCGCGTTGGTGACCCAGTCGCTGTGGTACTGGCCGTTGCCGAGCAGGTTTTCGCAGCGGATCAGATGGCGGCGCGCGTTATCGATATCGCCACGCGCCAGCGCGCACTTCGCCAGCATCGCCAGGCACTGCAACTGCTGCTGCGGCTGGAAATTCGCCAGCACCTCCAGCCCTTTGCGCGCCGTCGCTTCCGCTTCGTCAAGGCGCGCCCAGGACCAGAGCAGCTGCGCGCGAATGCGCAGCAAAAACTCATGCATCGGCAGCTGTTCTAATCCTTCCTCATCGATCAGCGCGAACGCCTTCTCCTGGATATCGTATGCGGTTTGCAAAAAGCCCTGCGCCAGCAGGATTTCACTCTGCTGCAACAGCGCCCAGAGCGCGTAGTGACAGCAGTTGTAATGGCGCGCCATTTCGTCGGTCTGCTGCATGGTGGCGAGCGCCGCCTCCAGCTCGCCCTGACAGTGCAGCACTTCGCCTTTTACCGAGGTGGCGACGATGCGGCTGTAGTAATTCGCCAGCGGCAGATGGGTCAGCGCCTGGTTCGCCAGCCGTTCCGCCTCGTCGGGCTTGCCGGCGTTGATGGCGACCTGCGCGCGCAGCGCATCGAATTCGGCGCTCAGCACCGGATCGATGGCGATCTGCTGCAATGTCATCTCCTCTTCGGCGCGCGCCAGCAGCAGGTTGACCTCGCCATAGCGATGCTGGCTCTGCGCCAGCCACGCCTGCAACAGAATCAGACGCGGATGATCCACCAGCTGCTGCCACGGCAGCGCCTTCAGACTTTCCTCCAGCAGCGCCAGCTCGCTGTGATTGAACAGCGACCAGGCATGATGCAGCAGAATATCGCGCAGCAGCGCGGTGTCGCCCGCCGCCAGCGCATGATGAATCGCTTCTCCGGCGTAGCCGAGCGCCATCCAGCCTTCCGCCGCGGCGCGATGAAGCTGATGCAGCTCGCTGCTCAGCTCCCACTGACAGCGCTGGCGCAGGAAGCTGGCGAACAGCGGATGAAAGTTAAACCATTTGCCGCTGTCGTCCATGCGTTGCAGAAACAGCCCCTGACGCTCCGTTTCTTCAAGCCGCAGCTGCGCATTCTCTTCGCCGGTCAGACGCGCGATCAGCGTGTCGTTCATTGAACGCAGCACCGAACTGCGTAACAGGAAGTTTCGCGTCGCGCTGTCAACGCAGTCCAACACCTCATCCACCAGATAGTCGGAAAGATGGCTGGCGTTGATACCGGCGAGACGCTGGGCGGAATGATGAGTCGGCGTATTGGACTGGCGTTCCGTCAGGGCGATCAGCTGTAGCGCGGTGGCCCAGCCAGCCACTTCGGCGCAGAGCCGCTGTGAATCATCTGCGCCGATCGGCTGTTGCAGACGGCAGTCGAAGAACTGCTTCGCCTCCTGCGGCGTAAAAGCCAGCGACTGACTGTTGATTTCCAGCAGCTGTTCGCGCACCCGCAGGTTAGCGATGCCCAGCGAAGGCAGATTGCGCGACAGAATAATCAGCGTCAGGTTTTCGGGCTGATGGCGAATGAAAAAGCGCATCGCCTGATGAATGGCGTCGTTAGCGATCAGGTGGTAATCGTCAATCACCAGATAAAGTGGGCGCTGCCACTCCGCCAGCTCAACAAAAAGCTGGGAAAAGAGCGCGCTGAGGCTGGCGTACTGACGCTTCTGCGCCAGCGCCTCGCTGCGCATACAGTGTCCGCCGGTTGCCTGTTGCACGGCGGCCATAAAGTAGTTGGCGAAGCGCTCCGGGTAATTATCGCTGTCATCCAGCGAATACCAGCCGAGATCGCTTTTATCCGCCGCCCACTGTGCCACCAGCGTGGTCTTGCCATAGCCAGCGGGACTGCTTATCAACGCTAAGCGGTAGTGCGCAATGTTCGCAAGCCTGGCTATCAAACGCTCCCGAACAATGGTGTTCTGAAGCCGCAGTGGACGGCTGAGTTTCGATGGTATCAGCATGGCGACACTTCACTGTGATGACATAGAAGGAAACAAAAAGAATTATTTCACGGCGTGTAATTAAATACTTTCTGACGTGTCAGGCAGTAATGCAAGGAGGAGAACTTTCCCGTGTTCATTAAGTTGCACCTCATCACATTTCCTTATTATTTTTTGACATTTTTCTGCTTCATTGCTAACGAAGGCGGCGGAATACGCGGCGTCCCTGCGAAGCATAAAAATGCGTTTTAGGTCCATTCATAAATAGGTCGTTATGTTTAGCGTGATTTTTTTATTTATATCGCGTGGTTTACAGCGCTTTTTCCGCCAGCGGCGTCTTAACTTAACGCGTTGACGATCACATTTTTACCTACGCCCTGCCGCTCATCCCCGGCTAATCCTGCCGCGGGAGGATGCCGCTCAGTCGGGTTAACGTCAGCATGTGCGCATCAATTTTTTGCGAATCCATACCCTAAATAATTCAGGTCGCAGGAAGGCGGCAAGGAAGTAAATCTCCGGGAGCTTACAAGAGTGAGTGACCGGGGTGAGCGAGCGTAGCCAACGCGCCAGCGGCTTGAAGTATGACGGGTATATTACTTAACGGAAGAGAGTTGTATGTCGCAGCTAACATTCAATAAGGCTCGTTTTGAGGCGGCGTTAACGCGCCAGTGGCAGCATTTAGGGCTGGCGAGCGCCAGCGATATGACGCCGCGTCAGCGGTGGGAAGCGGTCGGCGGCGCGCTGGCCGAACTGCTGGCGGCGCAGCCGACGGTCAATTCCGGTAAAAACCAACGCCATGTCAATTACCTGTCGATGGAGTTTCTGATTGGTCGACTGACCGGCAATAACCTGATCAACCTCGGCTGGTATGACGAGGTTAACGCGCTTTTAGCGGAGCAGGGCATCAATCTCAGCGAGCTGCTGGAGGAAGAGGTGGACCCGGCGCTGGGCAACGGCGGTCTGGGACGCCTGGCGGCCTGCTATCTCGATTCAATGGCGACGGTCGGCCAGCCCGCCATCGGCTACGGTCTGAACTACCAGTACGGCCTGTTCCGCCAGTCTTTCGACGAGGGTTACCAGCGCGAAGCGCCGGACGACTGGCGACGCGACCGCTATCCGTGGTTTCGCCATAACAGCGCGCTGGATGTCGAAGTGGGCATCGGCGGCAAAGTAGTAAAAAACGATGACGGTTCGCTGCGGTGGGAACCGGCGTTCGTGATGCGCGGCGAAGCCTGGGATCTGCCGGTCATCGGCTATCGCAACGGCGTCACGCAGCCGCTGCGCCTGTGGCAGGCGACCCACGCGCACCCGTTCGACCTGACGCTGTTCAACGACGGCAAATTCCTGCAGGCGGAGCAGCGGGGCATCGATGCGGCGAAGCTGACCAAGGTGCTCTATCCCAACGATAACCATCAGGAAGGCAAGCGGCTGCGTCTGATGCAGCAATATTTCCAGTGCGCCTGCTCGGTGGCGGATATTCTGCGCCGTCATCACCTGGCGGGCCGCGCGCTGGCGGAGCTGCCCGATTATGAGGTGATCCAGCTTAACGATACCCATCCCACTATCGCCATCCCTGAAATGCTGCGCCTGCTGCTGGATGAGCATCAGCTGGAGTGGGAGGAGGCGTGGCGTATTACCAGCAACGTCTTCGCCTACACTAACCATACGCTGATGCCGGAAGCGCTGGAACGCTGGGACGAGCGCCTGGTACGCACGCTGCTGCCGCGCCATTTCGCCATTATTAAAGAGATCAACCGACGCTTTAAGAAGCTGGTGGAGAAGCAGTGGCCGGGCGATGAAGCGGTCTGGGCGAAACTGGCGGTGCTGCATGACAAACAGGTGCGCATGGCGAACCTGTGCGTAGTCAGCGGTTTTGCGGTAAATGGCGTTGCGGCGCTGCACTCCGATCTGGTGGTGAAGGATCTCTTCCCGGAGTATCACCAGCTGTGGCCGCACAAGTTTTTCAACGTCACCAACGGCATCACGCCGCGTCGCTGGCTGAAGCAGTGCAACCCGGCGCTCTCTGAACTGATTGATGAGACGTTAGGCAACCGCGACTGGGTGACGAACCTGGACGCGCTGAAAGGCCTGGAGCCGTATGCGGACGATAAGGCGTTTCGTCAGCGCTATCGCGACATCAAACATAACAACAAGCTGCGGCTGGCGGAGTATGTGCGCCGCGTCACCGGCATTGAGATCAACCCCGACGCGCTGTTCGACGTGCAGATCAAGCGTCTGCACGAGTACAAGCGCCAGCATCTCGGTCTGCTGCATATTCTGCACTGCTACCGTCAACTGCGCGACAACCCGCAGCTGGATAAGGCGCCGCGCGTCTTTCTGTTCGGCGCCAAGGCGGCCCCAGGCTACTACCTGGCGAAAAACATCATCTACGCGATCAACAAAGTGGCCGAGGTGATCAATAACGATCCGCTGATCGGCGATCGTCTCAAGGTGGTGTTTATTCCTGACTACCGCATCACCGCGGCGGAGCTGATGATCCCGGCGGCGGATCTGTCGGAGCAGATCTCCACCGCTGGCTATGAAGCCTCCGGCACCGGCAATATGAAGCTCGCCCTGAACGGCGCGCTGACCATCGGCACGCTGGACGGCGCCAACGTTGAGATTGCCGAGCAGGTCGGGGAAGAGAATATCTTTATCTTCGGCAATACCGTTGACGAGGTGAAGGCGCTGAAGGCAGGCGGCTACGATCCGAAAAAGTTGCGTAAGAAAGACAAACATCTCGACGGTCTGTTGAAGGAGCTGGAAAAAGGCCATTTCAGCCAGGGCGATAAGCACGCCTTCGATCTGCTGCTGCACAGCCTGACGAAGAACGGCGATCCCTGGCTGGTGCTGGCGGATTTCGCCGACTATATCGCCGCGCAGGAACGTGTGGAGGCGTTATGGCGCGATA
This sequence comes from Mixta sp., assembly GCF_024610815.1. Classification (NCBI taxonomy): domain Bacteria; kingdom Pseudomonadati; phylum Pseudomonadota; class Gammaproteobacteria; order Enterobacterales; family Erwiniaceae; genus Mixta; species Mixta sp. The sequence goes on along the minus strand of NZ_JANION010000249.1, from coordinate 22,109 downwards.
AGGAAGCCTGGACGCGCGCGACTATACTCAATACCGCACGTACCGGCATGTTCAGTTCCGATCGCTCTGTACGCGACTATCAGCAGCGTATCTGGCAGAGCAAACGCTGAGGGAGGGCGGCGCAGGCCGCTCATAGTCACAGACTGTTTCAGGAAGCGTTATGGATTTAACCCAACTTGAGAAAGACGCCAGCGCAGCCGGGATCGCTGCCAGCTATATCAATGCGAAGGGAGAGCCAGAGGCTATCAGCGCCGAAACCCGGCAAAAACTGCTGGAGGCGATGGGGTTTCCCCGTCCGGTCAGCGACGCGCCTGTCCCCGCAGTGAAAGTCTTTAGCGGACGACGCAAGCGGGAACTGGCGGTCGGCGGCAGCGGCCCGTTCCGGTGGACGCTGCAAACCGAACAGGGCAAAACGTATCAGGGCGAGGCGCGGGGCGGCGAGACGTTTCCACTGCCGCCGCGTCTGCCGCAGGGCTATCATCAGCTGACGCTCACTCAGGGGGAAAACGCGTGGCCGTGCCGCATCATTATGGCGCCGCGCCGCTGCTATGAGCCGCAGGCGCTGCTGGAAGGACGCAAACTATGGGGCGCCTGCGTGCAGCTCTATACGCTGCGATCCGCGCGTAACTGGGGCATCGGCGATTTCGGCGATCTGAGCGAGATGCTGGCACAGATCGCCGAACGCGGCGGCGATTTTATCGGCCTTAACCCGATTCATTCGCTCTATCCCGCCAGCCCGGAGAGCGCCAGTCCTTACAGCCCGTCGTCGCGCCGCTGGATGAACGTGATCTATATCGACGTGGAGCGCGTGCCTGATTTCCAGCAGAGCGAAGAGGCGCAACGCTGGTGGCGGGATAAAGAGACGCAGCGCCGCGTCAAGGCGGCGCGCGAGACCGAGTGGGTCGACTATAGCGCGGTGAACCAGCTTAAAATCGACGGCCTGCGGCTGGCCTGGGCGCAGTTCAGTACCCGCGATGAGCAGGACGCCACGCGCCGTCATTTCGAGGCGTACATAGCCGCGGGCGGCGAAAGCCTCTACAGCCAGGCGGCGTATGACGCGCTGCACGCCGCCATGCTGAAAGAAGATGGACAGCGCTGGGGCTGGCCAGCGTGGCCGGAAAAATATCGCCACGCGCAGAGCAAAGCGGTGCAGCAGTTCTGCCGTAAAAATGAGGACGAGGTGCGTTTCTGGCTCTGGCTGCAATGGCTGGCGAACCGGCAGTTTGACGAGTGCTGGCAGGTTTGCCAGCGGCACGGCATGTCGGTGGGGCTTTATCGCGATCTCGCCGTCGGCGTGGCGGAAGGGGGCGCGGAAACCTGGAGCGATCCCGATCTCTACTGTCTGAAGGCATCGGTAGGCGCGCCGCCCGATATTCTGGGACCGCTGGGCCAGAACTGGGGCTTGCCGCCGATGGACCCGCATGTGATGGCGGCGCGCGCTTATCAGCCCTTTATTGATATGCTGCGCGCCAATATGGCGAGCTGCGGCGCGCTGCGCATCGATCATGTCATGTCGATGCTGCGCCTGTGGTGGATACCCTATGGTCAGACGGCGGATCACGGCGCCTACGTCTACTATCCAGTGGACGACCTGCTGGCGATCCTGGCGCTGGAAAGCCACCGTAACCGCTGTATGGTGATCGGCGAGGATCTCGGCACGGTGCCGAAAGAGATCATCGGCAAGCTGCGCAGCGGCGGCATCTATTCGTGGAAGGTGCTCTACTTTGAACAGGAGAGCGCCGATCGCTATCGCGCGCCGCAGGAGTGGCAGCGTCAGGCGATGGCCAGCGCCACGACGCACGATCTGCCGACGCTGCGCGGATTCTGGAGCGCGGGCGATCTGACGTTGGGCGAAACGCTGGGGCTTTACCCGGACAAAGTGGTGCTCAAAGGGCTGTATGAAAACCGCGAACGGCAGAAGCAGGCGCTGCTGGACGCGCTGCACGAGCAGGGCTGCGTGCCGAAAAAGCTGGGCAAGCGGGCGGTGAAAGTACCGGCTTCCGCCGAGCTAAGTCGTGGAATGCAGCGTTATATCGCCGAAAGCGCCAGCGCGCTGCTGGGGCTGCAACCGGAAGACTGGCTGGAGATGGAAAAACCGGTGAACGTGCCGGGCACGGTGGATCAATATCCTAACTGGCGACGCAAGCTCAGCCGCACGCTGGAAGAGATGTTCAACGATGAACAGATCAACCGGCTGATTAAGGATCTCGATAAACGGCGGCGGGCAAGTTAATTATTACGTCAGGCAAGTTAGCATAAAAAAGGCGACCTTCTGGTCGCCTTTTCTTTTTTGCGCTTCCAGGGTTTGCCAGGAAACCCCTGCTTATTTTCAGCGTAGCCGTCAGGCCGCGCTTAGTAGTAAGAGTGTTCGCCGCGCTGATGCTCGGTCAGATCGCGCACGCCTTTCAGCTCAGGGAAAGCGGCCAGCAGCTCTTTCTCAATCCCTTCTTTCAGCGTCACGTCGACCATAGAACAGCCGTTGCAACCGCCGCCGAATTGCAGGATCGCATAGCCTTCGTCGGTAATTTCCATCAGCGTGACGCGACCGCCGTGGCTCGCCAGCTGCGGGTTGATCTGCGCCTGTAACAGATATTCTACGCGCTCGATCAGCGGCGCATCGTCGGCCACCTTGCGCATTTTAGCGTTCGGCGCTTTCAGCGTTAGCTGCGAACCGAGATTGTCGGTAACGAAGTCGATTTCGGCGTCTTCAAGGTAAGGCGCGCTCAGCTCGTCAACGTAGGCGGACAGCTTTTCGAACTTCAGCTCAGTATCGGTCGGCTCCACGGCGTCGGGCGGGCAGTAGGAGACGCCACATTCAGCAGTTGGCGTGCCCGGATTAATGACGAACACGCGGATTTGGGTGCCATCTTCCTGATTTGACAGCAATTTTGCAAAATGCTCCTGGGCGGCATCGGTAATTCGGATCATGGCAGTTGCTCAATAGTTGACTAATTTAGTTGGTTATAATACGCCCATCGCCGACGCTCTACAAGGTACGGCACAGGCACCAAATCTGGACGCTGGCGGCGCCAGCATGCAGTAGCAGACGGCTGATTTCCGCTACCGTACTGCCGGTGGTCACCACATCATCAATCAGAGCGATATGGCGATCGCGCACGGCGATTTCAAGGCGAAAAGCGTTACGCAGGTTATGTCTGCGCGCATGGGCGCTCAGCTGATGCTGAACATGCCCGGCGCGGCGGCGGGTCAGCCCGTTCGGGCGGTATGCGCAGCGCAGCCAGCGCGCCAGCGGCCTCGCCAGCAGGTCGGCCTGATTAAAGCCCCGTCGCCAGGCACGGCGGCGATGCAGCGGAACGGCCAGCAGCAGATCGGGCCGGGGCAGGCCGCGTTCACGTTTTGCCGATAACCAGCTTAGCAAAATCAGCCGCGCCAACATCACAGAGAGTGCGGTAACGCCGGAGAATTTGTGGCGCGCGATCAGCTGGCTTAGCGGCGGACGGTAATCAGTGACCGCCACCAGATGTTGCCACGGCGGCGGACGGCGCAGGCAACGCCCGCAGGCGACGCGGGAATTGCTGGCGGGCAGCCCGCAGCGCGGACAGCAAAGCGGCAGCGGCGGCAGGGCGCGCAGGCAGTAGCTGCAAAGCCCTTGTGACGTGAGTTTCAGCGGCGACTGGCATAGCCAACAGCCTCCCTGCATTGGTAGCATAGCGACCTCCCTGATTTAGCGATGATGAGACCATAACTGATGACCCAGCTTTACTGGCACACCACCGGCACCGGCGATAGCGATCTTGTGCTGCTTCACGGATGGGGACTGAATGCGGAGGTGTGGCGTTGCATCGTCGAGCCGCTCAGCGCGCAGTTTCGTCTGCACCTGGTCGACCTGCCCGGCTTTGGCCGCAGCCAGGGGTTCGGCGCCCTGACGCTGGATGAGATGGTGGAGGCGCTGCTGCCCCGTCTGCCGGAAAAGGCGACGCTGCTGGGCTGGTCGCTGGGTGGCCTGGTGGCCAGCCGACTGACGCTGCGCTATCCGCAGCGGGTGTCGCGTCTGATTACCGTCGCCTCTTCGCCGCGCTTTACCGCAGTGGACGCACAGTGGCCGGGGATCAAGCCCGATACGCTGGCGAGTTTTCAGCAGCAGCTAAGCGAGGATTATCAGCGCACCGTGGAACGCTTTCTGGCGTTGCAAACGCTCGGTACCCAGAGCGCCCGACAGGATGCGCGCGCGCTGAAAGAGGTGGTGCTGTCGCAGCCGATTCCACCGGTCGAGGTGCTGGCGGGCGGTCTGGAGATCCTGCGCTGCGTCGATCTGCGCGATGAGATGGACGCGCTGGCGGTGCCGCTGCTGCGCCTCTATGGCTACCTCGACGGGCTGGTGCCGCGTAAAACGGCGGCGCTGCTGGATGAGCGCTGGCCGCAAAGCGCTTCGCTGGTGATGGAGAAAGCGGCGCATGCGCCTTTTATCTCCCATCCGCAGGAATTTTGCGCCGCGGTCGTCCGCTTCACTCTTTCAGATTAAGAAAGTTTATCGCTTTAACTGGCAAAATATCACCTGGCGTTAATACTTGAACCTGAGCAAGGCCGCTGACTATGACTTTGTATAAGTCACCCAGGGAGCAGGGCGCTTTATTCCCTATCTCATTGTATTCATTCGGCGGCCATTGGGAAAATCGGTCAACTATAAGACGAAGGTGTACTATGAATATGATCAAAACTGTTGCTGTTACCTGCCTGCTGGGCGGCCTCTCTTTCTCCGTACTGGCAGCGAAAGAGATCACCAAAGAAGAAGTGCAGAAGATGAATCTGCAAAAAATTGGCACCGTAAACACCACGGCGGAAACCACTTCGCCGATGGACGCCAAACGCGAACTGTCAAAAATGGCGGATGAAAAAGGCGGCCAGTATTACGTCGTCATCGCTGGCCGCGAGCACGGCCGTTTCAGCGCAACCGCAGACGTGTATAAATAAGGGTTTAGCAGGCACAGGCGCGATGGCTGCGCCTGCTACCCTTTCAACCACAGGTAGTGCCACGGCGGCAGCGTAACCGGCTGCGCGCCATCGATGATCTTCTGCTCGATAATATCCCGATATTTTTTCCCCTCCGGCAAAACGGCGCTGACGCTTTTTTCGCTCAGATTAAACACGCACAGCAGATTATTTTCGCCGTCCGGCGTATGGCGCCGCATCATCAGCAGCGTATTGTCGCTATCGAGGATTTCCATGGGATTATCGGGATGGAACGCCGCCTGACGCGTGCGCAGTTGGATCAGCGCGCTGAGACGGTTAAAGATCTGCTGACGCAGATAGTCCGCGCCCGACAACGCTTTCTCAATAAACGACAGCGCATATTTCTCACGGTTGATGGCGCGGTTGTGACCCGCCACTCTGACCCCTTCGACATCGTTGCGCGAGCCAAGAATGCTCTGGATATAGATGGCGGGCACGCCGGGAAAGGCCAGCAGTATGGCGTGCGCCAGCATAAAACGCCGGATGCGCGTGTCGTCATCATCGTCCTGCTTATTCAGCGCATCCATATAGGTGACGTTGATTTCATATGGGCTGGTGGTGCCGTCCGGGTTGTTTTTATAGGAGACCAGCGCGCCCTCCAGCGCCAGGTCGCGCACCAGCGAAACGATCTCCACCTCCGGCAGGATGCCGCGCGCCGGGTTCAGCCCGATGCCGTCGTGGGAGGCGAGGAAGTTAAAGAAGGTGGTGTTGCCGCTGCTGAGATCAAGCCCGGCGGCCCACTGACGCAGCGCGCGCGCCGAGCCGTTATGGATGGCGTGCAGCACCAACGGCGGCAGGGAAAACTGATAGACCATCTGCGCCTCATCCTGACCGTTGCCGAAGTAGCTGATGTTGTCCTGATGCGGTACGTTGGTTTCGGTGATGATGACCGTGCCGGGCGCGACGGCGTCTGCAATGGCGCGAAACAGCTTCACCAGCAGATGCGTGTTCTCCAGGTGAATGCAGCGAGTGCCGGGCGTTTTCCACATATAACCTACGGCGTCGAGGCGCACATAGTCAGCGCCCTTTTTCAGATACTCCAGCAGCACGTCAACCATGCGGATCAGTACTTCAGGGCTGGCGAAGTTCAGATCGATCTGATCGGCGCTGAAAGTGGTCCAGATATAGTGGGTTTCGCCATTGGCGCGCAGAAAAGGGGTGAGCAGCGGCGAGGTGCGCGGGCGGGTCACGCCGCTTAAATCGGTGCCGGGCGCCATGCTGATAAAAAAATCGTCCCAGCCCGGATCGCAGGCCAGCCAGTGCTTAAACCAGGGGCTGTGGGCGGAAATATGATTGCAGACGAAATCGAACATCAGGCGCGTATGGGTATGCAGCTCGGCGACGTTGCGCCACTCGCCGCAGATCGGGTTCACCTGATGGTAATCGATAACGGAAAAGCCGTCGTCGGAGGACCAGGGATAAAACGGCAGCAGATGCACCAGATTGAACGTCGATTGCAGATGCTGTTGATAAAAACGTGAAAAGGTGGCGAGCGTCGGCGCCTCCGGCTCGCGGAACTGATCGGCGTAGGTGATCAGCACCACATCTTTTTCATCCCAGTGTGGCTTGCGCGGTTTTTTTATCGCATCGCGGGCGGCGCGAATGTGCGAAAGCAGACGCTCCCGCGCGCCCATCGGGAAAGCGTCCTGGTAGATCTTATCGATTAAGTTATTGATAATATCCATGATTACCCAGCGGGCCACAGCTTCAGGTTGGGGGAGGCGTTAGTTTTTACTGTAGACCGCTGGGCTGAATTCGCAACTGTTGCTCCCGGCTAGTGACAATTGCTGCTTTTTAACGGCGCCTCGTAGCGCTCTACCGGCAGCACCCTGATGGGTATGCGCTGCGGGGGCAGGCGAACACGACGCAGCGCCAGCAGCAGCGCGCCGTTAAACAGCAGCACCAGCAGGATGGTCAGGCCGCTGGCCAGCGGCTGTTCGCCGATACGCGAGAACTGCCAGAACAGCGTAGCGAGCGAATACGCGACGTTCAGGCCCCAGAAAATAGAAAAGCCCATCCAGCGACGGCTGCTTTCGCGGGCGATGGCGCCCATTACCGATACGCACGGCACATAGAGCAGCACGAACAGCAGATAGCTGAAGGCGGCGGCGTCGCTGCCGAACTGGCGGTGCATTTGCCCCATCGCGCCGCCAGCCATTTCGCCGTCGCCCTTGCTGGCTTCAATCGGGTTGGCCAGCACGCTCAGGCTCAGCGTATCTTTCAGGCCCTGCCAGGTTTCCGTCACCGCGTCTCCCAGCTCCGCCTTCAGGCTCCAGCTGGCGGCATCGAACGGCTCCTCATGCAGCGCTTCGGCGGTATAGAGCGTGTTCAGCGTGCCGACCACCACTTCTTTCGCCATCGCGCCGGTGATCAGGCCGACCGTCGCCTGCCAGTTGTCGGAATGAATGCCGATCGGCGTCAGCAGCGGCGTTAATCCCCGGCTGACGCTGGCCAGCGCCGAATCGTTGATGGTGTTGACCGGCTGGCCGTTAAACGAAAAGCTGTTCAGGCCGCCAATCAATACGCTGGCGATGACAATCACTTTCCCCGCGCGCAGCACAAAGCCGCGCAGACGTTGCCAGGCCTGAAGCAGCAGGCTTTTCAGGTGCGGCACATGCCAGCTCGGCAGCTCCATAACAAACGGCGACGCCTCGCCGCGCAGCAGCGTATGCTTCAACAGCAGGCCAGTTAAGATCGCCATGACGATGCCGGTCAGATAGAGACTGAAGACCACCAGCGCCCCATGCGCACCGAAGAAGGCGGCGGAAAACACCGCAAAAATAGCCAGCCGGGCGCCGCAGGACATAAAGGGCGCCATCATGATAGTAATCAGCCGCTCGCGCGTCGCATCCAGCGTCCGCGCGCCCATCACCGACGGCACGTTGCAGCCGAAGCCGACAATCAGCGGCACAAAAGATTTCCCCGGCAGACCGAGCGACTGCATCAGCCGGTCGACCACAAAGGCGGCGCGCGCCATATAACCGGAATCCTCCATAAAGGAGAGGAACAGATACATCAGGCCGATCTGCGGCACCAGCGGCAGTACCGTATTGATGCCGCCGCCGATCCCCTGCGCCAGGAACAGCGTCAGCCAGGTGGGGAAATGCAGCGTATAGCCAAGCCACTGGGTGCCGTGAATAAACAGCGCCGCCGAACCGACGTCGAACAGCGGTTGCAGCGCGCCGCCGATATTGATCGCCAGCAGAAACATCAGGTACATCATCAGCAAAAAGATGGGAATGCCGAGCCAGCGGTTCAGCACAATGCGGTCGAGCTGCTGCGACAGCTGATGTGGCGCGGCGAGATGTTGGTTGCTGACGGCGACGCACAGCGCGGAAAGCTGCTGATAACGCGCGGCGGCGATCGCCACGGCGGGATCGAGCGTCAGCTCGCTATTCAACGCCGCCAGCCGCTGCAACGCCAGCTCCCCTACCTGCTGACGGCTGTAGACGTCGCCTTCCAGCAGCTGTAGCGCCAGCCAGCGTCGGCGCTGGCGGCTTTCGCTCACCGGCATGGCGGCGGCCAGTTGGTCGGCGGCGGCGTCCAGCGCAGGCGGATAGTCCACTTTCAGCGGCGACCCGGCCTCCACGCCTTTATCGATCAGCTGTTTCAGACGATCGAGGCCGCTGCCGCGCGTGGAGACGACCGGCACCACCGGACAGCCGAGGCGCTGCGACAGCGCCGGAATATCGATGCTGATGCGTTGGTTTTCCGCCATGTCCAGCATGTTCAGCGCCACGATGCAGGGCACGCCCAGTTCGCGCAGCTGAAGGGTGAGGTAGAGATTGCGTTCAAGATTGCAGGCGTCCACCACGTTGATCAGCAGGTCCGCCTGTTGGCTCAGCACAAAATGGCAGGCGATCTGCTCGTCGATAGACGCCTGCTGGGAAATGGTGGTCAGCGAATAGGTGCCGGGCAGGTCGATAAGGTTGACGCGGGTGCTGCCCGCAGTGAAGAAGCCCTCTTTACGCTCCACGGTCACGCCAGCCCAGTTGCCGACGCGCTGGCGTGCGCCGGTGAGCTGGTTGAACAGGGTGGTTTTTCCGGCGTTGGGATTGCCTAACAGACCGACAGTAACGTTTTTCATGCCGCCTCCTTGCCTGCAACCGGCTGTAGTTGCAGCAGCGCCAAATCCTTTTTACGCAGCATCAGGCTAACGCGGCCCGCCTGAATTTGCAGCGGATCGCCTAACGGCGCAATGCGCACCACTTCGAAACAGGCGCCGGGCAGCAGGCCCAGGGAGAGCAGTTTCTGGCGCCAGGCGGGGCTGACTGCGGGCGAGAAGCCGAGAATTTGATAGTGCTGACGGGCAAGCAATGACATGGCTGGTACCTCATGGACTGTCGCGTTGCGCGACAATGACAAAACGGCACCATATTAATGATAATAATTCTCGTTAGTGTTGACGTAGAGCAAAAAATAGCAAGGACGACAGAACGTCGCCCTTACGTTTTTACATGGCTTGCCGAAGGCGGCAGGATGCCGCCTGACGTTTTAGCGTTTCTTGCCGAAGGCGGCCGCCAGCGCGTCGCCCATGGCGCTGTTGCCCGGCGTGGAGGCGGCAGCGCGCTGACGCGGCTTCGCGGCCGGACGGCCATTCTCACGGCCCTGCGCGCGCGGCGCGGCGCGCGAGGCGCTTTCGCCCGGCTGCTCGTCCAGACGCATGGTTAACGCGATGCGCTTACGTTGCAGGTCAACGTCCAGCACCTTCACCTTGACGATATCGCCCGCTTTGACCACCGTGTGCGGATCTTCGACGAACTTATCGGAGAGCGAGGAAATATGCACCAGGCCATCCTGATGTACGCCGATATCGACAAAGGCGCCGAAGTTAGTGACGTTAGTGACCGCCCCTTCCAGCACCATGCCCGGCAGCAGGTCGTTCATGGTTTCCACGCCTTCCGCAAACTGCGCGGTTTTGAATTCAGGACGCGGATCGCGACCCGGCTTCTCCAGCTCTTTCAGGATATCGCTCACCGTCGGCACGCCGAAACGCTCGGTGGTGAAGTCCACCGCTTTGAGGTTGCGCAGCTCGCTGGGGTTGCCCATCAGATCGCGCAGCGACTGGCGGGTCGCCTCCAGAATGCGCTCCACCACCGGATAAGCTTCCGGGTGAACGGTTGAGGCGTCCAGCGGGTTGTCGCCATGGTTGATGCGCAGGAAGCCGGCGCACTGCTCGAAAGCTTTCGGACCGAGGCGGCTTACCTTCAGCAGCTGCTGACGGTTCTGGAACCGGCCATTTTCATCGCGCCAGTTGACGATATTCTGCGCCATCATACGCGTCAGTCCGGCGACGCGCGTCAGCAGCGCCACGGAGGCGGTATTGAGATCGACGCCCACGGCGTTCACGCAGTCTTCCACCACCGCATCCAGCTTTTTCGCCAGCATGCTCTGGCTGACGTCGTGCTGATACTGGCCGACGCCGATCGATTTGGGATCGATCTTCACCAGCTCCGCCAGCGGATCTTGTAAGCGGCGAGCGATAGAGACCGCGCCGCGCAGCGACACATCCAGATCGGGAAACTCCTGCGCTGCCAGTTCGGAAGCGGAGTAGACCGACGCGCCCGCTTCGCTGACCACCACTTTCTGCGCGGTGATTTGCGGGAACTGCTTCTGAACGTCGAGGAAGAAACGTTCCGTTTCGCGCGAAGCGGTGCCGTTGCCGATCGCGACCAGTTCCACCTGATGACGAATGCAGAGGGCCGCGACCGCCGCAGCCGCTTTCGCCGCCTGGCCGGTATGCGGATAGACGGTATCGGTAGCGACCAGTTTGCCGGTCGCGTCCACCACCGCCACTTTCACCCCGGTGCGCAGGCCCGGATCGAGGCCCATAGTGGCGCGCATGCCGGCCGGCGCCGCCATCAGCAGATCGTGCAGGTTGCGGGCGAAGACATTGATCGCTTCTTCTTCCGCGCGCTCGCGCACGCTGCCCATCAGCTCGGTTTCCAGATGCAGCAGCACCTTGATGCGCCAGGTCCAGCTGACAACCGCTTTACGCCAGCTGTCCGCCGGCGCGTTGTTCAGCCGCAGGTTCAGATGCTCGGCGATGAGCTGTTCGCCGTAGCTTTCGCGCGGCGGCTCGTCAAACTGCGGATCGGGGTTGAGCGCCAGCTGCAGCACGCCTTCGTTGCGACCGCGGAACATCGCCAGCGCGCGGTGCGAAGGCACGGTTGAAAGTGCTTCGTGATGGTCGAAGTAATCGCGGAACTTGGCGCCTTCCTCTTCTTTGCCTTCTACCACGCGGGAAACCAGATGCGCGTTCTTCCACAGGTAGTCGCGCACTTTCGCCAGCAGAGCGGCGTCTTCAGCAAAACGCTCCATCAGGATGTAGCGCGCGCCGTCCAGCGCCGCTTTGACGTCAGCCACGCCTTTCTCTGCGTCGACAAAGCGGGCGGCCAGCTGCTCCGGCTCCTGGGAAGGATCCTGCCACAGCGAATCGGCCAGCGGCTCCAGACCCGCCTCGATGGCGATCTGACCGCGCGTGCGGCGCTTCGGCTTATAGGGCAGGTAGAGATCTTCGAGTTCGGTTTTACTCAGAGTGCCATTAATTGCGGCGGCGAGTTCATCACTGAGTTTGCCCTGGTCGGCAACGGATTTCAGAATCGCCTGGCGACGATCCTCCAGCTCGCGCAGATAACCGAGACGGGTTTCCAGCTGTCGCAGCTGGGTATCATCAAGCCCGCCGGTTACTTCCTTACGATAACGTGCGATAAACGGCACGGTATTCCCTTCATCCAACAGGCGGATCGCGGCGTCAACTTGTTCAGCGCGCGCCTGAAGTTCACCCGCAATAATGCGGCTCAGCGAATCATTCATCATCGGTTCAACTATCTTGCTAGCACAGTGTGAGAAACAGGGGACAGTTATACGGATTGACGGCTGAAATTGCCAGCGATGCGGCGCGCTTTAAGCCATATTCCGAGCGCGGTTTACCTCTGCCGGGACTGTTGTTGTACCATGAGCGCAAAGAGGCGGCGGCGACCGCCCCACCGTAGGTTAAGCAGACAGGATTGCCGTGTGAAAACTCAACTGATCACCCGTGAAGGGTACAATAAGCTTAAAGCGGAACACGATTATCTGTGGAAAGAGAAGCGCCCGGAGATCACCAAAATCGTCTCCTGGGCGGCCAGCCTGGGCGACCGCTCGGAAAACGCGGATTACACTTACAACAAGCGTCTGCTGCGTCAGATCGACCGGCGGGTGCGCTACCTGCGCAAGTGCCTGGCGGAGCTGAAAATTGTCGATTACTCTCCGCAGCAGGAGGGCAAGGTCTTTTTCGGCGCCTGGGTCGAGGTGGAAAACGAGCAGGGCGACGTTAAACGCTTCCGTATCGTCGGGCCGGATGAGATTTACGGCGATGCGAAAGACTATATCTCTGTCGATTCGCCGATGGCGCGCGCGCTGATTAAAAAGGAAGTGGACGACGAGGTAAGCGTCCTCACGCCGGAAGGTGAGAAAATCTGGTTTGTGAACGCCATTGAATATCGTCAGGATAGCGAGGGCGAATCTTAACGGCGGCGCAGGAAAAAAGAAGCGGAGAATAATGACTTTTTAAATAAAGCCAGGGCCGTGCTTATTCTCCGGTGGCGAAAGACGACAGCAATAAGGGTTTTGACAGACACAGATATCGTTATACCGCCTTAGCGAAAAGGCGTTGTTTAATGTGGAATGATGCTGGTGGTTGTGGTGATCGCCTGGGCGCCCGCCGCTTCGCCGCTGGCGGGTTCATTGGCCATCACATAACCGCTGATGAATAAGGCCAGTGAGCAGATGAGCATTATTTTGTTCATGATGATTCCCGGCTAATTAATAAAGAGAAGAAAGCGTGCCGGGATGAATATAGGTTTGCCGTCGGAGCCTGAAAAGCGTTGTTTTTTAACCTTTCGCGATGAGTTAAGTTATTGCTGGATCTACAGTTTATTCTCTGCGACTCTTCCTGGCTTAGCGTAACGGAAAATAAATAAACGCCAGATTTTCTGCTAATAGTTGGACTCAGGGCGCGCTAATCTGACGATGAAAACAGACAGGCTAAAGCGCATCCCGACAGAGATGTTGTAGCCGTCATGCTAACTTACTGTTTCTTTAAGTAAATATCTTCGACAGGCGATTCGAGCCAGTAGAAAGTAGAGTTTCCGGCACGATTTCAGAAAAGACGGATCGCAGCGTTGCGGATAATTCGATAGCGTAAAAGTGAATTAAACGCGCGATAAGCTGCTGTTTAATATGCTTTGTAACAATTTCGGCTAGAATATAAACCAATAATGGCTGTCACAGTTACGCTTCTTTTTTAACAATACCAGCTCGGGCAATAGCGCCTTTGGGAGTATCGAAATGCAAGAGAACTACAAAATTCTGGTCGTCGATGATGACATGCGCCTGCGCGCGCTGCTGGAACGTTATCTGACCGAGCAGGGTTTTCAGGTGCGCAGCGTGGCTAACGCCGAGCAAATGGATCGCCTGTTAACCCGCGAATCCTTTCACCTGATGGTGCTTGATCTGATGTTGCCAGGGGAAGATGGCCTTTCTATCTGCCGCCGCCTGCGTAGTCAGAGCAATCCGATGCCGATCATTATGGTAACGGCGAAAGGCGAAGAGGTCGATCGCATCGTCGGTCTGGAGATCGGCGCGGACGACTATATTCCAAAGCCGTTCAACCCACGCGAGCTGCTGGCGCGCATCCGCGCCGTGCTGCGTCGTCAGGCTAACGAGCTGCCGGGCGCGCCATCGCAGGAAGAGGCGGTGATCGCCTTTGGTAAATTTAAACTGAATCTCGGCACCCGCGAAATGTTCCGCGAAGATGAGCCGATGCCGCTGACCAGCGGCGAGTTCGCGGTGCTGAAAGCGCTGGTAAGTCATCCGCGCGAGCCGCTGTCGCGCGATAAGCTGATGAACCTCGCCCGTGGCCGTGAGTACAGCGCCATGGAGCGCTCCATTGACGTGCAGATCTCGCGTCTGCGCCGCATGGTGGAAGAAGATCCGGCCCATCCGCGCTATATCCAGACCGTTTGGGGCCTGGGCTACGTCTTCGTCCCGGATGGCACGAAAGCATGAAGCGACTCCGCTTTTCTCCCCGCAGTTCGTTCGCGCGCACGCTGCTGCTGATCGTCACGCTGTTGTTCGTCAGCCTCGTCACCACCTATCTGGTGGTGCTGAACTTCGCCATTCTGCCCAGCCTGCAACAGTTCAATAAGGTGCTGGCGTATGAAGTGCGCATGTTGATGACCGACCGGCTCCAGCTGGAAGACGGCACGCAGCTCGAAGTGCCGCCGGCGTTCCGGCGTGAAATCTACCGCGAACTGGGGATCTCTCTTTATACCAACGCGGCGGCGGAGGAGAGCGGATTACGCTGGGCTCAGCATTACCAGTTTTTAAGCGATCAAATGGCGCGCCAGCTTGGCGGGCCGACCGACGTGCGGGTTGAGGTCAACAAAAATTCGCCGGTGGTCTGGCTGAAAACCTGGCTATCGCCTGATATCTGGGTGCGCGTGCCGCTGACGGAAATTCATCAGGGCGATTTCTCGCCGCTGTTCCGCTATACGCTGGCGATTATGCTGCTGGCGATCGGCGGCGCCTGGCTGTTTATCCGCATTCAGAACCGGCCTTTGGTCGATCTGGAACATGCGGCGTTGCAGGTGGGGAAAGGCATTATTCCGCCGCCGCTGCGTGAATATGGCGCCTCGGAGGTGCGCTCAGTGACGCGCGCCTTTAACCAGATGGCGTCGGGCGTGAAACAACTGGCGGACGATCGCACGCTGCTGATGGCGGGCGTCAGCCACGACCTGCGCACGCCGCTGACCCGCATTCGTCTGGCGACGGAGATGATGGGCGAAGAGGATGGCTATCTGGCCGAGTCGATCAACAAAGATATCGAAGAGTGCAACGCGATTATCGAGCAGTTTATCGATTATCTGCGCACCGGCCAGGAGATGCAGACCGAACGCGCCGATCTTAACGCGGTGCTCAATGAAGTGGTGGCGGCGGAAAGCGGCTATGAGCGGGAAATTGAAGACGCGGTCATGCCGGAAGAGCTGATGCTCGATATCAATCCGCTCTCCATCAAGCGCGCGGCGGCCAATATGGTGGTGAACGCGGCGCGCTACGGCAACGGCTGGATTAAGGTGAGCAGCGGCCGCGAGTTGCAACGCGCCTGGTTTCAGGTAGAGGATGACGGCCCCGGCATTCAGCCGGACCAGCTGAAGCACCTGTTTCAGCCGTTTGTGCGCGGTGACAGCGCGCGCAGCACCAGCGGCACAGGGCTGGGGCTGGCGATTGTGCAGCGTATTATCGATGCGCATCAGGGATCGCTGGATATCGGCGTTAGCGAGCGCGGCGGCCTGCGCATACGCGCCTGGCTGCCTTTAAGCGACGCGCCGCCCGCCGCCAGCGGCTCGCCGCCTGCTGTGGTCAGCTAAGGCCCAAAACAAAAACCCCGCCGTTCGGCGGGGTTTTTGTTTTCAGCAGGGTGCTTAAATGTGCGGGCCGGCGGAAACCAGCGCGGCGCCCGCAGGCGTATCGGTATACTTTTCAAAGTTAGCGATAAAGCGATGCGCCAGATCGAGCGCGCGGCTTTCCCATTGAGAAGGATCTTCCCATGTGTTGCACGGATCGAGAATGTGGCTGTCGACGCCCGGCACCGCTAACGGGAACTGCAGGTTAAATATTGGCAGGGTGTGCGTTTCCGCCCCGTCCAACTCGCCGCTCAGGATTGCGTTGATGATAGCGCGCGTGTCCTTCAGCGAAATGCGTTTGCCGGTGCCGTTCCAGCCGGTATTCACCAGCCAGGCTTCCGCGCCCGCCGCCTGCATCCGTTTCACCAGCACTTCCGCATACTTTGTCGGATGCAGCGTCAGGAACGCGGCGCCGAAGCAGGCGGAGAAGGTAGGCGTCGGCGCGGTGACGCCGCGCTCGGTGCCCGCCAGCTTAGCGGTAAAACCGGAAAGGAAGTGATACTGCGTCTGATCGGAAGAGAGACGGGATACCGGCGGCAGCACGCCGAACGCATCGGCGGTCAGGAAAATCACTTTCTTCGCATGTCCCGCTTTGGAAACCGGCTTAACGATATTATCGATATGATAGATCGGGTAAGAGACGCGGGTGTTTTCCGTTTTGCTGCCGTCGTTAAAATCGATGCTGCCGTCGCTGCGCACCACCACGTTTTCCAGCAGCGCGTCGCGGCGGATGGCGTGATAGATCTCCGGCTCCGCCTGCTCTGACAGATTAATGGTTTTCGCGTAGCAGCCGCCTTCGAAGTTGAACACGCCGTCATCGTCCCAGCCATGTTCGTCATCGCCGATCAGCTGGCGTTTCGGATCGGTAGAAAGGGTCGTTTTACCGGTGCCGGAGAGGCCGAAAAAGACCGCCACGTCGCCTTGCTCGCCAACGTTGGCCGAGCAGTGCATCGAGGCGATGCCTTTCAGCGGCAGCAGGTAGTTCATCACTGCGAACAGCCCTTTTTTCATTTCGCCGCCGTACCAGGTGCCGCCGATCAGCTGCATATTCTCGCTGAGATTAAAGGCGACGAAATTCTCTGAATGCAGTCCCTGCTCCCGCCAGTTGGGATTGGTGCATTTTGCGCCGTTCATCACCACAAAATCGGGCGTGAAGCTGGCGAGGCTCTCCGCATCCGGGCGAATAAACATATTTTTGACGAAATGCGCCTGCCAGGCCACTTCGGTAATAAAGCGCACGCTCAGGCGCGTATCGGGGTTGGCGCCGCACCAGGCGTCAATCACAAACAGGCGCTTGCCGGAGAGCTGCTGCGTCACGCAGCCCTTTAGCGCTTCCCAGGTTTCCTGCGACAGGGGCTGATTATCGTTTTTGCCTTTGCCCTGATCGTTCCACCACAGGGTGTCGCGTGTGGTATCGTCGCGCACGATATATTTATCTTTTGGCGAACGGCCGGTGAAGATACCGGTATCCACGGCGATCGCCCCGGATTGCGTCAACGTGCCACGCTCATAGCCTGACAGTCCGGGCAGGGTTTCTTCCTTAAATAAAGTTTCATAATCGGGATTATGGATGACTTCAACCGTATCAGTGATGCCATAAGCGACGAGGTCCTGGGGAGTCAGGCCATTAGCGCGCATATTACTGCTCCTTTATCGGTTTGTACTGCAACAAATGTAGGGGGGACTTGCTGCCACGAGCCGTAAAGCGGCACGAAGCGATTCATGCAGCTTTACAATTGCGGCAGTCTACTACTGTCAATATGCAGCGGAAGAAGAGAGTGGCAGAAATGAGAGACGAAACGTTTTTTTATAGAAATTCATCATAATCTGATGAAAAGTTATGATTGTTGCGCGGTTATTATGAAACAACATTTTATTTTTTCCGCAGGCCGCCAGGCTTTTCTGCTGTATTAAGCGCAACGGCCAGTCGATCTCATTTTCCGCTGGCGGCCCGTCGCGCTATTGCCGTTTGTTAACAAAAAAGCGACCGAAGTCGCCTTTTTATCATGTGTGCGTCCGTTTTACCGTCGCATCAGGCGTTTCGCCATCTGCAAGGAAGACAACGCATCCGCTAAGCGATCAGTGAATCTGCTCGCTGCTGCTGTTGCCAGCGTCGTTGCGGATTGCCGCGATGTCGACCGCATCGTAAACATAATGGCTGCCGCAGTAGTCGCAGTGCATATCGATCTGGCCATCTTCTTCCAGAATCTGGTTGACCTCCTCCTGCGGCAGAGTGCGCAGCACTTCGCCGCAGCGTTCGCGCGAGCAGGTGCATTTAAAGCTGACGCTCTGCGGTTCGTAAATGGTCACCTCTTCCTGGTTATAGAGACGCCACAGGACATCATTCGCTGGCAGACCGATCAGCTCTTCCGTTTTGATGGTTTCGGTCAGCATCGCCAGGTGGTTGAAATCTTCCTGATCGGCGTTCTGCGCCGGCAGCACCTGCAGCAGGATGCCCGCCGCGCCCGCCTGTCCTTCATGCTCGCCGGTGCGGATAAACAGACGCGTCGGCAACTGCTCGGAACGCATAAAGTAATCTTCCAGGCAGGCGGCCAGCGTATCGCCTTCCAGACCGACCACGCCCTGATAGCGCTCGCCTTTTTCCGGCGAAATGGTGATCACCAGATAGCCGTTGCCGACCATCTCTTTCAACGTGCTGCCGTCGGCGATCTCGCCCTGCACGCGTGCCACGCCCCGCATTTCCTGACGGTTGTTGCCGTTGATCACCGCCAGCGTCAATGCGCCGTCGCCCTGCAGCTGCACGGTGATATCGCCTTCGAATTTCAGCGTGGCCGTCAGCAGGCTGGTGGCTACCAGCAGTTCGCCCAGCAGCTGCTGGACCGGCTGCGGGTAATCATGCCCGGAGATAATCTCCCGCCATGTTTCGGACAGATTAACCAGTTCGCCGCGAACCGCGTGATTCTCGAACAGGTAACGATGCATTTGGTCTTGATGGGACATAGTTTTTCTCTCGTGTTGGCGGCGCGTTATTCGTCGCCAGAAAATTTAAATTTCATCAGATCGCGGCGCTCTTTTTTATCCGGCCGACGATCGGGATGCGGCATGGTGAGCGCGTTCATCTTGCGCGCCTGCGCCATCTTTTCCCGTTTCTCCATGCTTTCCGGCGTCTCGCTGTAAAGCTGCTGCGCTTCCGCCGCGGGACGACGCTGATCGGTAACGGCGCGAACGATCACGGTACGCTCATCGTTGCCCTGACGGAGCTTCAGTTCGGCATCCAGCTCCACCAGCTTGCTGGGTTTGCTGCGCTGTCCGTTGTAGTGCACTTTGCCGCCCTCGATCATTTCACGCGCCAGCGCGCGGGTCTTGTAAAAGCGTGCGGCCCAGAGCCATTTGTCGAGCCGGACGCCTTCTGCGGATTTTTCTTTCATCACTGCTCCCGTCGATTTACCGCCTCTGGAGCGCCAGCGCGCCGAGAAAGGTTCGGTAATCATTTACGCTCTGATGGCGAGCGAAGGTTTTGGTCGGCATACCGGAATCGGGATTGCCAACGCCCAGGCACCAGGCAATTCCCCAGCGCTTCGCCGCATCCAGCACCGGTTCGCTGTCATCAATAAACAGCGTGCGGTGATTGTCGAAGCCGGTATGGTGCTGCACGGCCTGCCATAAGCGCTGATCTTCTTTCGGAAAGCCAAATGTATGGGTCGAAAGCAATAAATCAAGGTGCTGGCCCAGGCCGGTCTGCCGCAGCTTTACCTCCAGATTCCAGGGATGCGCGTTGGTAAGCAGAATGGTGCGCTTGCCGCAGGCGCGTAAGGCCTGCAAAAAGGGAAGGGTGTCTTCACGCAACTGTGCCCGGCTGCGCATTTCCCAGGTCATGGCGCGGATATCCAGCTCCAGCTCGCGGCTCCAGTAATCCAGACAATACCAGTTTAGCGTATGCTGCACCGCCTGGTATTTCGCCGTGATGAGTCGGTTCGCCTCAGAGAGCGAGATGCCCCGCTTTTGACTGAAAGACTGGGGCACCAGCGTCAGCCAGAAGTGGCTGTCGAACGCCAGATCGAGCAGGGTGCCGTCCATATCCAGCAGCACGGTGTCAATCTCGCGCCAGTTCACCTCAATCGCCATGCCGCCTCCGCGCAAATCAAAACGGGCGACAGGGTAGCATAGTTAAGAAAGAGTCAGAATAAGGGGCGCATATCGGGCATCGTCGACAGTGTGTGGTTGAAGCACTTGTCGTAATAGTGCTGAATTTCCACGATGCGCTTGCGGTTGCGGTGGATGCGTTTCAGCGCCAGCAGGCCGTTGATCAACACGCTCAGACAGAGCGCCAGCAGCAGCAGCGAGGTGGCCAGATAGCGCCAGAGCGTCAGCATGTCGGGCTCGCTGTGCAGCGCGATATGCTGCGTGCCGTTGGCGTCGGTATGGATGTTGGTGATGATGCCCGCCGCGCTGAACGGGGTATGCAGCAGCATGCCCGCAAGACGTTGCAGCTCCTGCCACTGATCCGGCGCGTTGAAATCAAACAGCGAGACGGTCGGCTGCGGATGGTTCACCAGCTGGCGCCCCTCGTCACTGACAATCAGGAAACCGCCGGGAGGCGGACTGTTCAAGGCTTCCGCCGCGCGATGCGTTTCGCGATAGAAAAAGGTGGAGGTCGCGGTATTGACCAGGTTTTCCAGCGCTTCGGCGCTGACCGGGCGCAGCAGCACGTTCATGCCGTTAAGAGAGCCCGATCCGGCGCGCTGCACCAGCATTTCCCAGTCCTTGGCGTTGCCAAGGTTGACCAGCGCGTTTTTCAGCCGCACGCAATCCTGCGGCTGGCTGCAAAGATCCTGCGTTTTCAGCACCAGATCGGCGAAGTCGTCCAACAGAATCATGCCCGATTTCTGGATCGCGGTGGCCAGCTGCGGGTTAAGTTTGCTGTCGGCGCCGTTCTGCGGATGCAGCTGTTGATTGGTTAAATTGAGCAGGGCAGAGGCCTTATCGATGATTTCCGACTGCGGCAGCGGCAGCGGCGACGCCATATTCCAGTAGATGGCCGAGCAGTCGAAAGGCATAAAGGCATAGCTGCGGTTGCTCTGGTAGCTGGCGGGCACTGAACACATGCCGGTGCCGCTGACTTTTAAGCTGTCGCCGACGTGCAGGGTAGTGTCTTCCAGTTCGGCGACCGTATTGACCTGAATGCGTTCTGTGCCGGTGAGCCACGCCACGCTGAGCTTCAGCGGCATAGTCAACGGCACCCAGCTGATCAGCAGCGCCAGCACCAGCAGCGAGCCGCACGCCAGCACCATATTCTTTTTCCAGCGCTGAATGGGGAAATTACGCACCTCATCCTGTAACGACAGGAAGCGACCCTGACGCACCACCTGGCGGTTCAGATAGATATCCACATCGATAACTTGCCCCAGGTCGTGCGTGACGTAGGGCTGCCAGTGCGGCGGGTAGATGAGATCGATAATGCCGAGAGAGATGTTGTTGACCTGGCCCTGGTTCGATTCGCTGAACAACCCCCAGCGCTTCGGCGCACCGCGCAGACAGTGAATTTCGCGCAGATCATTCTCGCGGGGGCGGCGGTACATAAACCACAGGCTGACCAGAATCATCGACAGACTGGCGCTCACCAGCCACGGCATAAAAATCAGCGGCGTCAGCAGGCTGATCAGCAGCAGCAACAGGCCGCAGCAGATAACCGCCGCTTCACGCGTGCCGTCGCTGCGCGACAGGCGATGCTCCTCCGGCGTCTCTTTACGCACCTGAAGCAGCTCGACGTTTTCGCTCTGCTCCTGGCGGATCGAGGCGTTGGTGGCGCTGGGACGCACCATCGTCGGCAACATGCTCTGTTCGCCGGCGTAGTTGACCAGCGAATGACCGTTGAGGGAAATCACCAGCGGAATGGAATGGGTTTTAATCAGCTCAACGAAGTTCTCTTCGGCGATATACTGTTCCCATAGCGGCGGCAGATGAACCTCAAGCGCGTCGAGATAGTAACGCCACTTTTGCGGATCGTCGGTAGAGAGGCCGTAACGGGTGATGGCGCGGGTAACGGGATAAACTTTGTTGCTTTGCGAACTTAACGTCAGCATTTCCGGCGATGCGCTGGCGCCGCCGGGCTGGATAGTGCGCTGCTTCTTTGCCAGCGTATCGAGATAGCGTTCTACCGCTTCACGCTCTTCCGCCGTCAGATGACGGTGCGGCGGACTGATAAATGGCAGCGGCTTCGCCAAAGGCGGACGATGCCGCATAGCGTACCAAAAACAGACACCTGCGATAATTGAGCAGGTCAGCATTACACCCAGAATTATGATTATTGTGTTCATGCTATGCTCATTCCAGCCAAACTGCTGCCGTCACTATTCTTGCTCGCTCCGGGCTATGTTATAGGGAGTGTACTAATTTTGGCGGGATTGGGCAGTAGTGGCAACCAACCTGATGACTAAAATAGCGCACAAAATCATAAAATTAGAACTATCAGACAGAAATCCTTATTGAAATATTACCTGTCAGCTGTACAGGAAAATATCGGCATTATCCTATTTCTTTCTGGTGTGTTGACTTTGGCATAAATTTTTTTCCGCGTTCTCTACAAGCATTTGTTATAAAAAAGTAAATTAAACCATATGATGATTGGATTCCCGTGATGCCTGTCGCACAATGTCTTTTTGCCGAACTTGATGTCATGACGACGGCCGGCCGGCGATCATCAACCGCGCTTTATCTGGGGTCCCCATG